>NZ_JBSGBF010000057.1:0-51153 GCF_053601115.1 Streptomyces sp. NPDC004788 | reverse complement strand
GCTGACCGCCGCCGCCACCCTCGCCCCCACCCCCCCCCCCCCCGCCCCCCCCCCCCCCCCCCCCCGCAGGAACCACAAAACCTGCAACTCCTACCCCCCCCCCCCCCCCCCCGCTGGCCGCGGGGGCGGCCCCGCGGGGCCCCCCGGGGGGGGGGCCGGTGGGGCGGCCGCCCCCCCCTCCCCGGGGGGCCGGCGGCCCCGCCGCCGGTGCGGCGCGCCAGGCGGACGGCCACCTCGTACGCGAGGGAGGCCCCCATGCTGTGGCCCAGGAAGAGCCGTGGGCGGGTGCCCGGCGCGGGCAGCGCGGCCGCGATCCGCTCGGCCAGGAGATGGAGGTCGCCGACCGGCTCCTCGCGGTACCGCTCCTGCCGCCCCGGGTACTGCACGGCCGCCACCTCGACGTCCGGCGTCAGCAGCCGGGAGAGGCCGAACCAGTAGGCCGCCGAACCGCCCGCGTGCGGGAAGCAGACCAGCTCCGCACCGGCGTCCGGGGACGGGTGGAACCGCCGGAACCAGATGTCCTGTTCCTCTTCGGCCCGGATCACGGTCAGCCCGCCATCGGAAGGTCGAGGAGCCGGTCGGAGGTGAGGATCGCCTGGTGCAGCCGGCGCAGCGACCGGCAGGGCTCCAGGCCCAGTTCGGACCGTAGGACCCGCTGTGCGCAGCGGTACACGCGCAGCGCCTCGGCCTGCCGGTCGGAGCGGTACAGCACGAGCATCAACTGCCGGTAGAAGGACTCGCGCAGCGGGTACTGGGCGATCAGCCCCGTCAGCAGGCTGATCACCTCCCGGTGCCGGCCGAGCGCCGTGCGCGCCTCGACGGACAGCTCCAGGCAGTCAAGGCGTTCCTCCTCCACCCAGGTGGCGAACGCCGACAGCGCAGGTCCTTCGGCGGTCCCGTCGAGCACCGGGCCGCGGACGAGCAGCAGCGCGCCCTCGAACGCCTCCAGGGCCTCCTCGTACCGGCCGGCGTGCTGATGCGCGCGTCCCGTGCGCATCAGCTCCTGGAAGTCGTCGACGTCGAAGCCCGCGCCGTCGAGCCGCAGGACGTATCCGGACTGCTTGGTGACGATGGCCGTGCCCTCGTGGTCCCCGGCGGCGGCGAGGAACTTGCGCAACTGGGACAGGTAGACGTGGACGGCGGCCGAGGCCCGGCGGGGCGGGGCGGTACTCCACAGTTCGGCGGCGAGCTGTTCCTTGGTGGTGACGCGCCCGGCGGAGATCAGCAGGGTGGCCAGTGTCATCTCCATCTTGGGAGCGCTCAAGGAGTGATGAACGCCGGTGTCGTCCGAGACGAGCAGCGGTCCCAGCAGTTCGTAGCGCATCGGTACCCCCGTGGCATGGCGGAAAGTTGGGCGTGTGCCAGGGCTTCACTCTCCGTGGATGGGCCGTGTCCACGCATCGGGGAAAGTACGTACGTACGCCGAATGGCCGAAAACACGCGACCCGGTATGACGGGAGGCCGTCGCCCGGGCCCGCGCCCGGCCCGCCGAGGCGGGCGGGGGGCGAGCCGCCTCGTCGCGTCCAAGAACGTCGGTCACCGAGGAGAATTTCTTCAGGAGGGTTATGGAGGAGTTCTGATGGTCGCGTGACTTTTCCGTCGGGGATTCGCCGCCGGCAGCTCGTCGAACGTGCATACGTACCTGTCGAACTCGTTGGTAATCCGTATCTGAGCTGGGCAAACGGATTCAGGGGGTGGTCTGTCGCGGCTGTCCCGCCCATTCGGACGGCCGATGTATGGTCGGGCCGCCCTCAAACGGGTGGGCGTGAAGGCGAGGCAATTCGAGGCGAGGCACACCGATGGGAATTCCGACCACTCCGTCGTCCGACGGAGCAGGCGAAGGCGCGGGTTGGTTCAGGCGAAGGCCACCTCAGCCCCAGGGGCTCCGCACGCCGGCCGGTCCGGTTGCGGCCGGTCCGGTTGCGGGCGGCCCGGTTGCGGGCGGCCCGGCGAGGAGCGGTCCGTCGGGGAGCGGTCCGTCGGACGAGTCGGACGCGGCCCTGCTGCGCCGCACCATGGCCGAGATCGAGCCGGTCGCCGACCAGGTCACCTCGTACTTCTACGCCCTGCTCTTCCTCCGCCACCCCGAGCTGCGGGAGCTCTTCCCCGTGGCGATGGACACCCAGAGGGACCGCCTCTTCAAGGCGCTGCTCACCGCCGCGACCCACGCGGACGACCCCGCCACCCTGACCACGTACCTCACCCACCTCGGCCGCGGGCACCGCAAGTACGGCACCCGCCCCGAGCACTACCCCGCCGTCGGCGAAGCCCTGATCGGGGCCCTGACCCGCTACGCCTCGTCCGTCTGGGGGCCGAGGACCGAGGCGGCCTGGGTGGCCGCCTACACCACGATCTCGCAGGTCATGATCGACGCGGCGACCGAGGACGAACTCCGTTCGCCCGCCTGGTGGCAGGCGGAGGTGGTCGCCCACGAGACGCGGACCCCGGACATCGCGGTCGTCACGGTCCGGCCGGACCAGCCGTACCCCTTCCTCGCCGGGCAGTACACCGCGCTGGAGACCCCGTGGTGGCCGCGCGTCTGGCGGCACTACTCCTTCGCCTCCGCGCCCCGCTCCGACGGGCTGCTCTCCTTCCACGTCAAGGCCGTCCCGGCGGGCTGGGTCTCCACCGCCCTCGTGCGCCGCGCCCGTCCGGGCGATGTCATCCGGCTCGGTCCCCCCGCCGGCTCCATGACCGTCGACCACACCACCGACAACGGGCTGCTGTGCCTCGGCGGAGGCACCGGCATCGCACCCATCAAGGCCCTCGTGGAGGACGTCGCCCGGCACGGCAGGCGCCGTACCGTCGACGTCTTCTACGGAGCCCGGGAGAACCACGGCCTGTACGACATCGAGACGATGCTCCGGCTCCGGCAGTCGCACCCCTGGCTCTCGGTCCGGCCCGTCCTGGACGACGCCCCCGGCGGCCTGCCCTCCGGCGGACTGCCCGACGCCATCCGCGAGCACGGCCCGTGGCACACCCACGACGCCTATCTGTCCGGCCCGCCCGGAATGATCCGCCACGGTGTCGAGGCCCTGGTGGGCGTCGGCATCCCCACGCACCGCATACGACACGACTCCCTAGAGGAACTGGCCGGGGCAACGACGTGAGCACCTTCCCACACGACCAGAGCACCTTCCAGCAGGACCGGAGCACCTTCGAGCAGACCGAACGGCGGACGGCACCCCTGCGCACCACCCGGCCGGGCAGCGACGGAGAACACCTCGTCCAGTGGCGCCTGGGCACCACCGAACGCGCCGACCGGTTCTACGCCGAGCAGGTCCTCGACCGGCTGAACCCCCGGATGCGCGAGTTCACGGCCCGACAGGAAATGTTTTTCCTGGCCACCGCCGACCGTCACGGAGCCTGTGACAGCACCTTCCGCGCCGGCCCGCCCGGCTTCCTCCACGTCCTCGACGACAGGACGCTCGCCTACCCCGAGTACCGGGGCAACGGCGTCCACGCCAGCCTCGGCAACATCGAGGAGAACCCGCATGTCGGCGTCCTGATCGTGGACTTCCTCCGTGACCGCATCGGCCTCCACGTCAACGGCCGGGCCAGGGTGGTCGCCGACGACGAGATGCGCCGCGCCCACCCCGACGCCGGGCTCGCCGTCGACCCGGTGCCCGGCCGGCGGGCCCTGGTGTGGGTCGAGATCGCCGTCGACGAGGCGTACATCCACTGCGCCAAGCACATTCCCCATCTCCAGAAGGCCCCCGCCCACGGCGGCGGCCGGTCCTGGGGCACGGACGACGCCAAGCGCAAGGGCGGTGACTTCTTCGGCGCGGCCGCCGAAGCCGCCGGGCGCGGGCCGTTCGTTCCGCCGCCCCGAGCCGACGCGGGGACCTGGCGCGCGGCAGCGGAGACAGTGCTGGCGAAGGCTGGTGCCGCGGCCGGGGCGCGGGAGTTCAGCGGCTGGTTCAGTCGCGGCTCCGGCTCGCGCTGAGGGCGCGGCATGTGCCCGGGGCGGTGCCGGCCTTCTCCAGGGTGTCGGCGTCGGCCTTGACGACGTACACCTCCCAGGGCTCCCTGCCGGGGCCGGTGACCCAGACCTTGTCCTGGAGGGCGTAGCAGCATGACGTGTCGTTCTCCTCGAACGTCGCCAGGCCGGCGCCCTTGAGGCGGTCGGTGGCGGCGGTGACGTCGGCCGCGGTGGCGACTTCGACGCCGAGATGGTCGAGGCGGGTGTCCTCGCCGGGCTCGCCCTCGATGAGGACGAGCTTGAGCGGGGGCTCGGTGACGGCGAAGTTGGCGTAGCCGGGGCGGCGCTTGGCGGGTTCGGTGCCGAAGAGCTTGGCGTAGAAGGCGATCGAACCTTCGAGATCGGCGACGCGCAGGGCGAGCTGGACACGGGACATGGCGGGTCTCCCTTGGGGAGCGGCTTGTATCGACGTCTGTCGATACAGAAGACGTTGCCACCGGGATCGATGGCTGTCAATATTGAGGCATGTCGAAACAAGCTGGTCTGCTGCCTCTGGTCGGGCAGGACGACGACGAGACGGTGGTGTGCTGCGCGCCGATGGTCCGCGAGCCGTTGGGCGACGAGGCCGCGATCGAGCTGTCGCGGATGTTCAAGGCCCTCGGGGATCCCGTCCGGCTGCGACTCCTGTCGCTGATCGCCTCCCACGAGGGCGGCGAGGCGTGCGTCTGCGACCTGACCGGCCCGTTCGACGTGTCCCAGCCGACCATCTCCCACCATCTGAAGGTGCTGCGCGAAGCCGGTCTCGTCGGCTCCGAGCGGCGCGGGACCTGGGTCTACTACTGGGTGCTGCCCGACGCCCTGTCCCAGCTGTCCGCACTGCTGCAGATCCCCGGCGCGTCGGCGAAGGCCCCGGCGTGAGCGCCCGGGTACCGCTGATACGGCGGGCGGCCGTCGAAGGGATCGGTACGGCCGCGCTGGTCGCCGTGGTGGTCGGCTCCGGCATCCAGGCCACCGGACTCACCCAGGACGTCGGCCTCCAGCTCCTCGCCAACTGTCTGGCGACCGTCTTCGGCCTGGGCGTGCTGATCGCCCTGCTCGGGCCGGTGTCCGGCGCGCACTTCAACCCGGCCGTGACGATCGCCGCCTGGTACGACGGCGACGGCCTCGCGCTCCGCGAAGTGGCCGCCTACGTGCCCGCCCAGATCGCCGGGGCGGTCGCCGGCGCGGTGCTCGGGGACGCGATGTTCGGCCGGCCGCTGGTGGAGTTCTCCACGCATGAACGGTTCGCCGGGCACCTGTGGCTGGCCGAGGCCGTGGCCACGGCCGGGCTGGTCTGGCTGGTCTTCGGGCTGACCCGCGCGGGCCGCACCCACCTGGCCCCGGTCCTCGTGGCCTCGTACATCGGCGCGGCGTACTGGTTCACCTCCTCCACCAGCTTCGCCAACCCGGCGGTGACGATCGGGCGCGCCTTCACCGACACCTTCGCCGGGATCGCCCCCGCCTCTGTCGCCCCGTTCGTCGCGGCCCAGCTGCTCGGGGCCGCCGTCGGGCTCGCCCTGGTCGCGATCACCTTCGGCCGCCGCCCGGCCCCTGCCCGTAACCCCGTCGCCGCAGAAAGCGTCCTGACCTCATGAACGCCGCCACCCCCTCAGTCCTGTTCGTCTGCGTGCACAACGCCGGGCGGTCCCAGATGGCCGCTGCCTTCCTCACCCACCTCGGCGGCGATCGCGTGCAGGTCCGCTCGGCGGGCTCCGCCCCGGCGGACACCGTCAACCCGGCCGTGGTCGAAGCCCTCCGCGAAGCCGGCATCGACATCTCCGCCGAGACCCCGAAGGTCCTCACCACCGAAGCGGTGCGGGCGTCCGACGTCGTCATCACCATGGGCTGCGGCGACGCCTGCCCCGTCTTCCCCGGCAAGCGCTACCTCGACTGGAAGCTCGACGACCCCGCCGGCCAGGGTGTCGCGGCCGTGCGCCCCATCCGCGACGAGATCGAGCGCCGCGTCCGCGGCCTGCTCACCGAACTCGGCGTCGAGGCCCGCGTATGACCCCCGCCTCTCCCTCCGCCCCCGCGTCCGGGCCGGGGATCCGCGTCGCACCCATGGGGCCGGAGCACGCGGATCAGGTCCTCGCCATCTACCAGCGGGGCATCGACGAGGGGAACGCCACCTTCGAGACCGCCGCCCCGACGTGGCAGGCCTTCGACGCGGCCAAGTCGCCCGAGCACCGCCTGGTCGCCCTGGACGACGGCGACAGCGCCGGCCGCGTGCTCGGCTGGGCCGCCGTGACACCGGTCTCCGACCGCTGTGCCTACGCCGGTGTCGTCGAGCACTCTGTCTACGTCCACCCCGACGCCCGAGGCCGCCGCGTGGGCCTGACCCTGCTGACCGCCCTCCTCGCCTCCACCGAGGCGGCGGGCATCTGGACCGTCCAGTCCGGCATCTTCCCCGAGAACACCGCCAGTCTCGCCCTCCACCAGCGGGCCGGCTTCCGCGCCGTCGGCACCCGCGAGCGCATCGGCCGCCACCACGGCGTCTGGCGCGACGTCGTCCTCGTGGAGCGCCGTTCGGCTGTCATCGTCTGACGCCCGGTGGTCCCACGGCTTCGGTGCCCGGCCTTCGGCCGGGGGCCGGGGGCTACCGTCGGGGTCCGTCACGGCCTCCCGCTCACACGGCGTCCCGCTGTCACGGCCTTCCGAGGTCCCGGTCGGCGTCAGGCCGGGGGGAGCAGGCGGTTCTCATGGGCGAACACCACGGCCTGGATCCGGTCGCGGAGTTCCAGCTTGAGCAGGATCCGCCCCAGATGGGACTTCACGGTCGCCTCCGCGAGGTGCAGGGCGGCCGCGATCTCGGCGTTGGACAGGCCGCGACCGACCTCGACGAGCACCTCGCGCTCCCGGGCGCTGAGCCGGTCGAGCCGCTCGTCGCGGACGGCGGTGCCCCCGTCGGCGAGCCGCGGACGGAAGTCCTCCAGCAGGCGCCGGGTGATCCGAGGGGAGAGCACCGCGTCGCCCGCCGCGACGTTGCGGATCGCGGTGAGCAGCTCCTCGGGCCGGGTGTTCTTCAGCAGGAAGCCCGAGGCCCCGGCGCCGAGCGCGGCGAAGGCGTACGCGTCCAGGTCGAAGGTGGTCAGGATCAGCACCCTGCTCCCCGGGGAGACCTCGACGACCTGCCGGGTCGCCTCGATCCCGTCGGTCCCGGGCATCCGGACGTCCATCAGTACGACGTCGGGCCGCAGCTCCCGGGAGAGGCGGACGGCCTCGGCTCCGTCCGCGGCCTCGCCGACCGGCGCCATGTCGGGCTGGGTCTCCAGGACCGTGCCGAAGGCCATCCGGAGCAGCGCCTCGTCGTCGGCGATCAGGATGCGGATCGTCATGCGGTGCCCCTCCCGCCGCTGCCCAGCAGGAGCCGGGTCCGCACACCCCAGCCGCCGCCTCGGAAGCGGTCCGGCCCGCAGCGTCCCCCCGTAGGCGGCCGCGCGCTCGCGCATGCCGGGGATGCCGTGGCCGGACGGTGCGGCGGCGGGAGGCGTCGCCGACCGGGGGCCGCTGTCGGTGACCTCCATGCCGACGCTCCCGGCCGAGCACTCGACCAGGACCGTCGCGCGGGTACCGGCGGGGGTGTGCTTGAGGGCGTTGGTCAACGCTTCCTGCACCAGTCGGTAGACGGTGAGTTGTGCGGTGGCCGGCACATGGGCGTGGCCGCCGCGGACCTCCAGGCCGGTCGGCAGCCCGGCGGCGGTCATCTGGTCGGCGAGCGCCTCCAGCTGGGCGATGCCGGGCGGCGGGTGCCGCTCGGCGTCCGGCTCGTCGGCCCGCAGGACGCCCAGCGAGCGCCGCATGTCGGTGAGGGCCTGTCGGCCCGTCTCGGAGATCCGCAGCATCGCGGCGGTGGCCCGCTCCGGGGACCTGGGCTGCGCGTGGACGGCGGCGTCGGTGAGCGCGACCATGACCGACAGGTTGTGGCTGACGATGTCGTGCATCTCGCGGGTGATCCGGGCCCGCTCCTCGGCCACGGCCAGCAGCGCCTGCTGCTCCTGGTGCAGCGCCAGCCGTTCGGCCCGCTCCTGCACGGCGGCGAGGTAGGCCCGGCCGGTCCGCACGTTCACCCCGAGGACGGCGGCGGCGACCACCGTCGCGGAGAGCGCGACGAACGGGGTCAGGAACGCGCCGTTCGATGCCCAGCGCAGGCAGGCCAGCACGGCCCCGCCCTCCACGACGGCGGCGGCGAGCAGCGTGCCGCGCCGGCCCGTGTGCGCGGCCGCCGTGTACAGGGCCACCAGCACGGCGACGTCCGCGGGCAGTTGGACATCGGCCAGCCACTGGACGAAGGCCGCGGCCACCACGGCGGCGAACACCACGAGCGGGGCCCGGCGCCGCCACACCAGGGGCAGCGCCAGGGCGGCGGTGAGCGCCGCCGCCACCGGCAGCTCCCGGGCCCGGTACGTGGCCACGACGTCGAGCAGGAGCAGCGCCGGCAGGATTGAGTCCCACACCAGGGGCGGTACCCGGTCCCGGTGGCGCACCGTCACACCTCTCCGCCGATCGGCCGTCGTGGCGGCCCGCCGGGGCCGCCACCGCGTACAGCCGCAGCCTAGGCCGCGGGTCCGCGCCCGCACATGAGCCCGGCGTCGGAGCGCACCAGGCAGGGGTACGACCACAGGAGGAGACCCGCCACCTCCCGCGGTCGCAGGCCGCCGCCGGTCCGGGGTGCCCGGTGGCCACCCCGGGCGCACCGCAGGCCGCCGTGGTTGCCGCTCCGGTCGCACGGCGGCCTGTCCTGGTTGCGACTCCGGTCGCAGGGCGGCCCGTCCCGGTTGCCGCTCCGGTCGCACCGCAGGCCGCCCTGGTTGCGACTCCGGGCGCACGGCGGCCCGTCCTGGTTGCGACTCCGGGCGCACCGCGGCCCACGCCGGTCGCCACCCCGGTCGCAGTCGGCGGCGCCCCGGAGGCCGATGCGGCGGCGCGGGCCCGGCGACGAGCATGGCCGGGTGACCGAAACCATCCCGGGGCTGTCCCTGTCCCTTCCGGAAGTCCTCGTCCTGCTGGGCGCCGTCGCGCTGCTGCTGGCGCGCTGGCTCCCGCCGGCCGCCCGCCGGCCCGGCACCGTCGCGGCCGGGGCGGTCCTCGTACCGTCGGCGATCGTGCTGGGCATCGTGGGGATCCGCTGGCAGATGCTGCCGGTTCTGGCCGGCGCCGCCGTCGCCTCGGCGTTCACCCTCCCGTCCCTGCTGCGGCGCCGTACCGGTCGGCCGGCGCGGCGGCCCCGCTGGTGGCTGGCCCTGCCGGGATCGCTGGCCTGCGCCGGCCTGATCGCCACCGGCCCGGTGGCCGCCTGGGCCTTCCCCGTGCCCGTCTTCCCCGAGCCGACGGGCGACTTCGCGGTCGGCACCCGGGTGGTGCAGTGGACCGACCCGCTCCGCCCCGAGAGCTTCACCGCCGATCCGGACGACCGGCGCACGGTCGTGGTCCAGCTCTGGTACCCGGCGCGGAAGAGCCCTGCGGGCGTCCCTCGGGCCCAGTACCTGGGACGCACGCAGGACGAGGCGCGGACCGTCTCCGAGGCCCTCGCCGGCGAGGCCGGCCTGCCCGGCTTTCTCGTCGACGGCGTCCCGAGGGCCCGCAGCCGCGCGGTCGTCGACGCCCCGGTGGCCGGCGGGGGAGAACGGTTCCCGGTGGTCCTCTTCTCCCCGGGGTCGGGCGGGGTGCGGTCCCAGAACACCGCCTGGGCGGAGGAGCTGGCCAGCCACGGCTACCTGGTCGCCGCCCTCGACCACCCGTACGACTCCGCCGTCGTCGTCCTCGCCGACGGCCGCACGATCCGGGCCACCACCGCCTCCTCCGGGGACCGCGACAGGGACGAGGAGCTGGCCGCCGGCTGGACCGCCGTCCGGGCCGCCGACCTCGGCTTCGTCCTCACCCAACTGGAGCGACTGGACCGCGGTGCGACCGCCGACCCGCTGACCGGACGCCTGGACACCGGCCGCGCCGCGGTGGCCGGCCACTCCCTGGGCGGAGCCGCCGCCCTGCAGGCGGCCCGGCAGGACCGCCGGTTCGACGCCGTCGTCGACCTGGACGGCTACCCCCACGGCCCCACCACGCCCGCCCTCGAGCAGCCGGCGCTCGCGCTCACCCAGGAGATCACCGCCGGCACCGACCCGCGCTACGTTCCCCGGCTCACCGAGGCCCTCGCGCACAACACCGCGACGAGCTACCGGCTCACCGTCCCCGGCGCCGGGCACCTCACCTTCATGGACGGCCCGCTCTACCTGCCGCCGGTGCCCTCGATCGTCGGCACCCTGGGCCGCACCGAGAGCCCGCGCGTCGTCGCCGCGGCCACCCTCGCCTTCCTGGACGCCTCCCTGCGAGGCCGCCCCGGTGATCCGGCCGACACGCTCCGGGCCTTCGGCACCGTCTCGGCATCAGGGGCGGGAAGAACGCGGTGATCTGTCGGACGCGGAGGGGGAACGGGCGGGCCGGGCGGGGTGATGCCCCGGTCCGGCCCGTCCGCTCTCCGCTAGAGGTCGAGCTGATGCTGGTGTGTCGTGTGCGTGGGTGTGTAGCCGAGACGGTCGTTGATCCGTCTCATGTGCGTGTTGCTGTCGGCGGTGTCGGTCAGGAGGCCACCGAGCTCCGGATAGTCCCGGTGGGCCTGTCGGATCGATTCGGCCTTCATCCATCGGCCGAGGCCGTGTCCACGGTGCTCGGGCAGCACACCGGTGCCGTAGTGCTGGCCGTCACCTGCGCCGTCGCCGGGGACGACGAGTTCGGTGAACCCGGCGATCGAGCCGTTGGAGGCGTCGACGGCGACGACGGTGTGCAGGTGGTCGCCGCGCTGTTCGACGGCCTTCGCCGCGGCCCGTACGCGCTCCACGTCCCAGGTCAGGGTGCCGGAGTCGCTGTCGTCCAGGGGCATGTCGTCCATGGCGCGGCGTGAGGCGGCGAACGTCTCGGCGAGGTCGTCGGGGACGGTTCCCCGCCATGACATCAGCCGGTAGCCGGGATGCGGACGCTCGATGATCTCGTCGAGGACCGCGGTATCCACGTCGGCCAGTGGCAAGCGGGTGAACCTCAAGGTGAGGACCTTGCGGAAACCGCGCGCCGCCAGGAAGTGGTCGCCGGGCGATCCGGCTTCCGCCTGCGCGACCACGCAGCGCCGGGCGTTGTCCCGGGCCGTGGCCACGGCGATGTCGAGGAGCCTGGAGCCGACGCCCTTGCGGCGCTCCGTGGGGTGAACCCGGAGGTCGAGCTCGGCCAGGTGCTCCTGTCCGCCGTCGAACAGGCGCAGAAAGGCCGTCCCGGCAGGGATGGAATCCGCGTCCGACGCCAACCAGGCAAGACGCCGCCCGTGCGGCCCGTGAGCGGGGTCGGTCAGTGGGGTGATGCGAAGGGACAAGGTGTCTCCGTCGTGAGGAGGTGGCAAAGATCAGTACGCGAGCTCAACTCCTGGGCACTCCTGCGCATGTGCTCCACACCTCCTCGTCGACGGCGCCGGCCTGCTTCGATGCGGGCGGCCGGGTGAACCTAGCCGCCCGATCGACTCCTGGGCAACGGGTTAACGGGAAGGTGGCGCGCGTGCGTGCGGGGTCACGGCCACTCGGCAGGGGGACCCCTGGCGAACGGGACATGGAGCGGTGGCCAGGACATGGAGCGGTGGCCCCGAAGCGGGAACGGGCCGGCGTCACGACGGAACGTAAGATCAGGGGATGAACGAGAACCTCCCCCCGTGTCCCAAGTGCTCCAGCGCCTACACCTACGAGATGGGCGCTCTGCTCGTCTGCCCCGAGTGCGGTCATGAATGGTCCGCCACCACCGACGCCCCCGGCGATGCCGCCGGCGGCGAGAAGGTGATCAAGGACTCCGTCGGCAACGTCCTCGCCGACGGAGACACCGTCACCGTCGTGAAGACCCTCAAGGTCAAGGGCAGCCCCACCGGCATCAAGGCCGGTACCAAGGTCCGGAACATCCGTCTCGTCGACGGGGTCGACGGCCACGACATCGACTGCAAGGTGGACGGCTTCGGCCCCATGCAGCTCAAGTCCAGCGTGGTCAAGAAGGCCTGACCGGCCCACCCGCACATCGGCAACGCGTTTCCATGAATTGCATAATTTGGCAATTCACTACATGATGGATTTGCTGTGCCCGCAGGTAGCCGCGGGCACAGCACCACTCCATGACGAGAGGACGAGGCCGTGTCGGTTCCGCTGTACCAGGCCAAGGCCGAGTTCTTCCGGATGCTCGGCCACCCCGTCCGCATCCGGGTCCTCGAGCTGCTGCAAGAGGGACCCATGGCGGTACGCGATCTCCTCGCGGCGATCGAGGTCGAGCCACCGGCGCTGTCGCAGCAGCTCGCGGTGCTCCGGCGGTCCGGGATCGTGACCTCGACCCGCGAGGGGGCGACCGTGATCTACCGGCTCGCCGGCGGAGACGTAGCCGACCTGATGCAGGCGGCGCGGCGCATCCTCACCGAGATGCTGGCGGGGCAGAACGAGCTGCTCACCGAACTGCGCGAGGCCACGGTCGCAGCGCGATGAAGACGCTGCTGACCAGAATCCGGCCCTTGCTGCCCGGCCGCGCCGACATCGCCGCGATGGGCCGCAACCCGCAGCGCGACCTGCTCGCGGGCCTGACGGTCGCCATCGTCGCGCTGCCGCTCGCCCTCGGTTTCGGGGTCTCCTCCGGGCTCGGCGCGGAGGCCGGTCTCGCGACCGCCGTCGTCGCGGGCGCGCTCGCCGCGCTCTTCGGCGGCTCGAACCTGCAGGTGTCCGGGCCCACCGGGGCGATGACCGTCGTCCTGGTGCCGATCGTGGCACGGTACGGGCCGAGCGGCGTCCTCACCGTAGGACTCCTGGCGGGCCTGATCGTGATCGCCCTGGCCCTCGCCCGGGCCGGCCGCTACATGGCCTACATCCCGGCCTCGGTCGTCGAGGGCTTCACCCTCGGCATCGCGCTGGTGATCGGCCTCCAGCAGATACCCAACGCGCTCGGCGTCGCCCGGCCCGAGGGCGACCGGGTCCTCGTCGTCACCTGGCGGGCCGTCGAGGAGTTCGCCAAGGCGCCCAACTGGACCGCCGTCGCCCTCGCCCTCGGTGTCGCCGCGATCATGCTGGTCGGGGCCCGCCTGCGGCCGGCGATCCCCTTCTCGATCGTCGCCGTGATCGTCGCCACCGTCGTGGCACAGGCGTTCCACCTCGACGCGGCGAAGCCCATCGGCGATCTGCCGGCCGGCCTCCCGGTCCCCTCCCTCGACTTCCTGGACCTCTCGCGGCTCGGCTCGCTGCTCGCACCCGCCGTCGCGGTCGCCGCCCTCGCCGCCCTGGAGTCGCTGCTCTCCGCCCAGGTCGCCGACGGCATGACCGTCGGCCAGAAACACGACCCGGACCGCGAACTGTTCGGGCAGGGACTGGCGAACCTGGCCGCACCGCTCTTCGGCGGCGTCCCGGCGACCGGCGCCATCGCCCGTACCGCGGTGAACGTCCGTACCGGCGCCTCCTCCCGGCTCGCGGCCCTGACCCACGCGGCGATCCTGGCCGTGATCGTCTTCGCCGCGGCCCCGCTCGTCTCGCGGATCCCGCTCGCCGCCCTCGCCGGCGTGCTGCTCGCCACCGCGGTCCGGATGGTCGAGGTCGGCTCGCTGCGGGCCATGGCCAGAGCCACCCGCTCCGACGCCGTGGTGCTCGTCCTCACCGCCGTGGCGACCCTCGCGCTCGACCTCGTGTACGCGGTGATCATCGGCCTGGTCGTCGCGGGCGCCCTCGCGCTGCGCGCGGTGGCGAAGCAGGCCCGGCTCGCCGAGGTCGACTTCCGCCCCGACCTGCCGGGCGAACACAGCGAGGAGGAGCACGCGCTGCTCGCCGAGCACATCGTCGCCTACCGGATCGACGGCCCGCTCTTCTTCGCCGCCGCCCATCGCTTCCTCCTCGAACTCACCGAGGTCGCCGACGTCCGCGTGGTCATCCTGCGCATGTCCCGGGTCACGACGATCGACGCCACCGGCGCACTCGTCCTCAAGGACGCCGTCGAGAAGCTGAACCGCCGTGGGATCGTCGTCATGACCTCCGGGATACGACCCGAACAGCGCCGCGCCCTCGACTCCGTGGGCGCCCTGGAACTGCTGCGCCACGGCGGACGTGAGTACGCCACCACCCCCGAGGCGATCGCCGGCGCCCGCACCCACCTCCACCGCGCCGGCGTCCTGGCCGATGCCCCGGTCCAGGCCGCTCGCACGAGCGTCGAGGAGCCCGTTCGATGAGTACGCCCACGACCCGCCGCATGGCCGAGGTGTCCGGCGCGGAGGCGCTGTGGCTCCTCCAGGGCGCGGCCCAGGGGCGTCTCGTCTACGTCCTGCGCGACCAGTGCGTCGTACGGCCCGCCGTCCACGTCCTGGAGTACGGCCGGCTCATCGTCCGCGCCCCCGTGCAGTCCGAACTGCTCACCGATCGACCGCTCTTGACCTACCAGGCCGACGAGATCCGGCTCCCGGCCGGCAGCGGCTGGAACGTCACCGTCACCGGGCCCGCCGAGCCCGTGACCGACCCCGTGGAGGCCGCGCACCACCTGCGTACCCTGCCGGGCTGGGCGTACGGGCCGCACGACACCTTGCTGCGCGTCACCCCGCAGACCGTCACCGGCCACCGGCTCGGCTCGACGGGGCCGACGTGACGGCGGGCGTCGAATCCCTCCGGCACAGGCACGTCCTGACCGCGCCCACGGTGCCCGAGACGGTGCGGCCGGTACGAGAGACGGCCGAGACGGCCTGCGCCGAGTGGGGGATCGCGGCGGCGCATCCCACCATGGGGCCGGCGCCCGGCACCTGCGTCGTACGCAGGGACGCGGACGGCGGCGGCGGGAGCGTATGGATCACCCTCCCCCTGTGAAACCCGGTCCACCCCAGTCGAAGACGAAGGCAGCACGATGACCATCGAATGGCGCTACACCACCCACCCTGGCCTCGGCGTGCTCTCCCTCTCCGGGTTCCTCGGGGCCCAAGCGGTCGGACGCTTCGACGGAGCCGTGGGCTGGGTCCTGGCGCGCGGCACGGGGCCGGTCGTGCTCGACCTCACCGCCCTGCGCGGCTGGTCGGCCGGTGGTCAGCTCGCGGTCGCGGAGGCCGCAAGGCGCCTCGCGGGGGAGGGGCGCCGTCTCGAACTCGCCGCCATCCCCGCCGACGGCTCCCTCGTCCCCACCGGCGACCACCCGGAGATCCCGGTCCACGCCGACCTGACCGCCGCCCTCGCCGCCCACCACAGTGGGGGCGGCGAGCAGCGCGAGTGGTGCAGCGACGCATGGCCGGGCACGCGAAGCACCGTGAGCCCGCGCCGGACATGACCGACCGCCGGCACCTGAATCTCCTGGGCCCCACCCCCCGTCTGTGCGGCGGGAGGTGGGGTCCAGGTCCTGCCGATCCAGCCGGGCGGCTGACCCACGGCACGGCGCCGGTCCGGCCGACCGGCCGGACAGATCGAAGACCGACGTTCCGCTGCCGCGGCCGCCGCCACGCGGACGTGGGGCAGCAGCCCCTCCCGAGGCACCTTCAGAATTGCTAATCTCAGAAATTCAAGAGGCCATCAGGTCGGCGCACAGGCGCGAAGATGGTCCCCATGGCGAAGAGTTCCGGATGGATGCGATGCACGGTGTGGACACGGCGGCGGCCCTGCGGGGCTACCGCAGAGACCTCCACGGGCCGGGGGCACGGCCGGTGAGCGCGCCGCTGTACCAGCTGAAAGCCGAGTTCTTCAAGACGCTCGGACACCCCGTGCGCATCCGGGTCCTCGAACTGCTGAGTGAACGCGAGCACGCGGTGGCGGAGCTGCTGGACGCGATCGGGGTCGAACCCGCCCACCTCTCGCAGCAGCTTGCGGTGCTGCGGCGCTCGAACCTGGTCGTCGCCCGGCGCGAGGGCTCGGGCGTGCACTACTCCCTGACCAACCCTCAGGTCGCCGAACTGCTCGCGGTGGCGCGATCGATCCTCTCGGGCGTGCTGGCGGGGCAGGCCGAACTCCTCGCCGATCTGCGTGCCACCGTCACGCGGGAGGCGAAGCCGCCCGCCTGACGGGATTCCGGCTACGGAGACATCCATCAGCCCTGCCGCCCACAGCGGCGACCGGAAGGACCTGAGGGAGCGTCACCGCCGGTCTCTCAGTGACATGGCGTACGCCGTCCCACGTGCGCAGAGTGACGGTCGCTCGTCGTCAGGTGGCTCCGAGGTGCCCGGAAATCGCTCCGACCGGGCGGACGGGCGTCGACAGTTCTGCCCGTGAACGGAGTACGGCCGCGGAGGGTCGTCGGCCTGCCGGTCTCCGGCAACTGCGGCTGCCCGCAGGCTGCCCGTGTCTCCCACTGATCTCTGCGGGCGGGCATCCGCAGAATCAGGTTCCGGGGCTCGTCCACGGAGGGCGGGCGGAGCGAAGCTTGTGAGGCAGGATGAGGCACAGACCCTTCTTCCGCTGGGTGGTCACGGCCGGCATGGTGCTGATCGCGGGGTCGTTCGGGCTGTACCAGGCCACGCCGGATCCTGCGCCGCTTCCCAAGACCCGGCAGATCGACCTGGTCGTGCTCGAGGAGAGGCCCGACGGGACGTGCCGGGTGCAGTGGTCCGACCCCTTCGAACGCCGCGACCGCGAGGCGCCGTTCCACTGCGACCCCACCCGGTCCGACAGCCTGAAGGCTCCTCAGTACGGGAACGGCTCCGGCTACGGCTGGGAGAGCGGTTTCATCCGCACCGAGAACCCGCATCGTGGCGAGCTGTACGAGTACCCTCGGGCCGGCGAGTCCCCCGGGGTGGCGAGCAAGGACTGGCGGACCGCGCTCTCCGATGACCTGCTGGGGCTGGGCCTGCTGCTGGCCGCCGGTGGGCTGGTCGGCGGGAACGTGCGCGCGCTGTCCCGTGTCGCCGGCGTGCAGTCGCGGTTGCTCCGCCGCGCGGCCCGGCTGCAGGACGCGGCCGTGTGGGTGGCCCGGGACCACCAGCGGGCCCTTGGGGCGGTTCGCCGGGCATGGGGGGACACACCGGTCGACGCGAGCTGGGAGCAGGACCGGTCGGGTGCGCGCGGTACGGAGCTGGTCACCGCGCTACGGGTACTCGCGGAGGCCGGCCCCGAGGCGGGGGCGGTGGCGGAGGCGGGCAGAGACCTGGCCCGACGGCTGGACGAACTCCTCGCGGACGCGGCTCCTGCCGCGTCGTACGCCGCCATGCTGCGAGCCGGCCCCGAGTCGCGCCGACGGGCTCGGACCGCAGTCGCCGAACTGCACCCACTCCTGGAGGAGGCCGAGCGGGCGGGACTCCTGGAACGGTTCGCCCAGGCTTCGGTGGACCTGCTGCGGGGACAGGACACCGATCCGGCCGGACTGGCCGCCTGGACGGACTTCGAACGCGATCCCGCCACTTACCGCGCACTGCTCGCGAACGCCGTGGACGACGTCTCGGGCGCCTCCCGGGACCTATAAGGCGTTCAACAAGGGGAGGAAACTCGGAACGTGAACCACCGCATCAACCGCCGCGCCGCCGGGGCTGCGCTCCTGGCCGCCGCCCTCACCACGATCGCAGCCCGAGGCCCCGCCGCCACCGAAGCCGACGCCGGCGCGAAGAACGCCACATCAAGCCGCGGCTGACGGCCGACGGCAAGACGCCCACCGGGAAAGGTGCGTTCGCCCTCGCGGCGGACTATTCGCACGGGCACGCCTGTGCGGCGTGGGCGGCGCGGCACTCGGTGCGGCCTCAGACGCTGAGCACCCAGACGCCCCACACGACGATGCCGACCGGCACGATCACGGCGACCGCGCCGAGGGCGATTCCGGCCCGCGCCCGTCGGCGAGCCGGAGTCGGCCAGCCGCGCATGTCATGCAGTGCACCGATGCCGGAGATCAGAGCGCTGATTCCAAGCGGCATGATCAGGTAGAGCGGGAAGTACCGCAGCCACACGGGGAAAACGGCGGCCGGCAGCCAAGGGCATCCGCCTATCGTCACCGCGAGAACGCCCACGAACAGTGAGAACGTGCCCGTCCGCGCCTGGTGGCTGGGCAGATCTTCGTCGTCGTGTTCGGAGGTTTCGGGATCCACCGTGAGGTGCGGGCCGTGATCACCAGAGGGCGAGACAAGGATGCTCATGCCCCAAGCCAACCGTGTCCCGCCCGTCGGCCGTATCCGTGTTCGTACTCAGAATCTCCTCCGGCAGTTCGGCTTGCGGGCGTGCACGACATAGGGAAGGCGACTTCGGTAGGGGAGCCGGTGCAACGACAGGCGGCGGCTCACTCTGCGTCCCGCTCACCCGCCGGACGGGCGCGCACACGTCCCGCCCGTCCGGCACGGTCGACGGCGCCGCCCGGGTCGTGGCCGACCCGGGGGCGGACTCGCCGTGCTGCCGTCCGGTTTCCCCGGCCTGCGCATCCGCCGAGGGTGCGCGGGCCGTCCCTTCTTGGGGGAGGGGGAACGGTCAGGCGCCGGTCGCGACCCGGCCGAGCCAGATCCAACCGTGGGTGCTGGCGATGTCGCCGCCGTTCCAGGCGTACACCTCGGCGCTGCCGCCGTCGCCCGCCATGATGTAGTCCGCGTGCGCGTCTCCGGTGAAGTCGCCGAGCTGGACCCGGGTGTGGTCGGTGGTCGCGCCCGTGGCGACGGTGCCGACGAAGTCCCAGCCCTGGCCGACGTCGCCGCCCCGGTTGAGCCAGGCGTCGAGATGCCCGTCGGACCAGATCACCTGGTAGTCGGCCTTGCCGTCGCCGTCGAAGTCGGCGAACCGGACCCGGGAGCGGTCCGAGGTGAGTCCGGTGGCGATCCGGCCGAGGCTCTGCCAGCCGCCGCCCACGTCGCCGCCCCGGTTGAGGTGCGCGAACACCTGGCCGCCGTCGTCGAAGTTCAGGTAGTCGGCCCGGCCGTCCCCGTCGAAGTCCGCGAACCGCACCTTCGACTGGTCGCCGGTGACGCCGGTGGCGACCTGGCCGAGGTACTTCCACCCGCCGCCGACGTCGCCGCCCTGGTTGAGGTAGACCACGACCGAACCGTTGGGGTTGATCATGATGTAGTCGGCCTTGCCGTCGCCGTCGAAGTCCGCGAGCCGCACCCGGGAACGGTCGGTGGTCGCCCCGGTGGCCACGATGCCGGTGTACTTCCAGCCGCCGGCGCCGTCCCCGCCCTGGTTGAGCCACACGCCGACCTTGCCGTCATCGGCGATGGTGACGTAGTCCAGCTTGCCGTCGCCGTCCCAGTCGGCCCACCTGACGCGGTCGTTGCTGTTGCCGACCTCGTTGGCGGCGACGGGAGTGCGGGCGCGCTTGCCGTCGATGACGAAGTCGGCGCCGAAGGCGTGGCCGTCGGCGTCCGGCTGCTTGCCCGGCCAGCCGATGACGGTGTTGTCGGCCTTGCGGGCCCACAGGTCGGGCAGGCCGTCGCCGGTGACGTCACCGACCGAGCCGACGGTCGGGTAGTCGGCGGGGGTGATCGCGTAGCCGATCTTCACGCGGTCGGCGGTGCCCCAGGTCGCGGGGTCGAGGCGCCCGTTCGTGCCGGCGCGTCCGTAGGAGCGCAGGATGTCGCCCGTCGTGTTGTCCCGCAGCCACAGGTCGGGGATCCCGTCGGCGTTGACGTCGCCAGGGGCGATGACCGTGAACTTGTCCCAGTCACCGTTGCCGACGAGGACCGGGCCGCCGTCGTTGTCGAGCGACTTGGCAGCGCGGTTGCCGTAGTAGGCCCACAGCTGCTTGCCCTCCTTGACCAGGAGGTCGGGAGTGCCGTCCCCGTTGATGTCGCCGGGGTGGACGATCTGGTCGGCGTCGGACCAGTGGTCGTCGCCGTTCCAGTCGGGGCCGAAGTCGCAGCCCAGGTCCACGTCCTTGACCGGGCAGGAGACGGTCAGCTCGACCGGGTTGTCGGTGACGGTGCCCTGGCCGTTGTTCGGGTAGACGAAGAGCTTCTTCCGCTTGTCCGTCGCGACGTACGTGAGGGAGACCAGGTCGTTGTAGCCGTCCTGCCCCCAGTCGCCGGATGCCTCGGTCTGGGCGCCGTCGAAGACCATGCCGCCGTTGCCCGCGGCGGAGAACTGGCCGCCGCCCTGGCCGGCGTAGGTGAAGAGCCGGCCCTCGCCGTCCAGGCTCCAGATGTCCCGGTTGCCGTCGCCGTTCAGGTCGCCGGGCTCGTCCCGGTCCTTGGAGCGGGTGGCGTAGTAGAGGTAGGCGGCGAGGTCGGAGCGGTTGCCCGCGGCGTCGACGCTGTAGGCGTACACGTAGTGCGGGCCGTACCCCGGGGGCGTGATGGCCACGCTGCCGCCGGGGGCCACCGAGCGGGTGCGGGGGTCGAAGTCCGTCGAGTAGCGGATCTCCTTGACGTCCGTGACACCGTTGGCCCCGAAGGTGAAGGTGCCCGGGGTGCGGGCCCGTCCGGTGGTGGCGGGCCAGCCGTTCGCGCCGTTCGGGAAGTCGGTGGAGCCGATGACGGGCTGGCGGTCGGGCCGGGTGCGGTCCACGGAGAACGCGCAGGTCTGGGACCAGTCGGAGGTCAGTCCGTCGCCGTCCACGGCCCGGACCCGCCAGCGGTAGTCACCCGTCGGAAGGGTCGAGTCCGGCACGGACCAGGTGGCCACCCGGCCGCGGTTCGCGGGGATGGAGGCCGTGGCGGACGGGGTGCCCGAACCGGCATGGAACACCTGGAACTCCGCGTTCAGGTTGCCCGCGTCGGGGTCGTCGACGAGCGCGTGCACCGATATCCGGGCGTTGCCGACGAGGCCGCCGTTCGCGCAGGACGTCGCCGGGTCGGTGCCCAGGTCCGACGGGGTGCGCGGCGGGTTGTTGTACTCCGTCTCCAGGACGGCCGTCTTGGGGTCGAAGCGCTTCCAGCCGAACGTGTCGGACTCGTTGGAGGCGAACAGGCCCAGGTTCACGCTCGACCAGTGGCCCGCCGCCGCCTGACGGGCGAGCGCGGTCGCGTCGAACTCCAGGTTGCCCGCCGCGCAGGACGAGCTCCACCCCTTGGAGTCGTTGACGGTGTCGAGCCGGGTCTGCCGGGCGGGCTGGTTGTTCCAGGTGGTTCCGGAGGAGATCGGGCCGGTGCTCCACAGCTCGACCGGCCGGTCCTGGCAGGACCAGGACCAGGTGTTGCGGATCCGGAAGGTCGACTTCTTGACCTGCGCGCCTCGGATGTTGGCGGTGTCGATCTGGAAGAAGGAGCGGGACAGTCCGTTGGTCTCGGCCTCGTAGCCCACCCGGACGTCGTCCTTGCTGTTCCAGTACGAGGTGTTCGGGTACTTCTTGTACGCCCGGGTCCAGTTCTGCCGTTCGCCCCAGGCCCACGACGGGTCGATGAACACCGGGTACTTGGTCGAGCTGTCGTTCAACAGCGCCTGGTCCGGGCTGATTTCGAGAGTGCCGCCCGACACCGTGGTGGCCATGTGGGCGTCCTGGGCACCCGCCGGAGGGGTGAACACGGCGCCGGGCGCGGTCGGTTCGCCGCCGGTTCCCGTGTCGTCCGTCGCCGCCGCGAGCATGGCGGTGGCGGGCGCGGTTCCGGAGCCGGCCGACGAGTCGACGGTGGTCGAGTCCCACATCAGCGGCGACGGGCTGGTGAACACGGTCTGGCCGGCGGGGTTGACGGCGGTCAGGGCTCCGGTGGCCGCGTCCGCGGACACGGTCAGACCCACGGTGTCCAGCTTGAACTTCAGCGAGTCGAGCGCCGGATTCTGTGCGGCCGCCGCGGTCTTGACGACGAGCAGCTGGGAGAAGCCCTCGACCTCCGCCTTCAACTGCAGGTCTACGTCCGGCAGTACGTCGGCGTAGGTGGCCACGTTCCCGTTCAGGGTCGGCTTCGGCAGCGCCGTCGGCCATGACAGCGAGAGCGTGCGACCGTCCTTCACGCCGGTCAGCAGCGGCATGGTGCCGCCGCCGGAGAACCTGACGGACACCGTGGCCGCCTTGGAGGTCACCGCTCCGTCCGCGGTGAACTGCAGAGTCGGGTCCGTGGGCACCCACGCGCCGTCCCGCAGCACCCGGACCGGGGTGCCGTAGCGCTTCACGGTCCACGAGCCGGTCGGCAGGGCCCAGGTGTCGGACGACTCCGTGCGTGCCGACACCAACTCGTAGGGTTGGCCCGTCTCTTTGGCCCGCTGGAGGGCGAAGTCCTCTTCGCTCAGCGAGCCGTCGGCGACGGGGTCGGGCTCGACCATGACCGCGGCCGCCGGCGCCGCCGTGACGACGGAGAGGCCGGTGGCGGTCATCCCGGCGGCCAGGACGAGCGCGACGGCCCGTGCGAGCGTGCGTCTGTGCCGGTCGGACCGGCGGGGTACGAGATGCTGCATGCATCCTCCTCGGTGTGATTCCGAGGCGGGACTCTAGCGAGATCAACAACTGTTCCCATGCCGCCTGTTCGGCGCGTTTCCCGTGAATCCGGATGTTGCCCTGATGTTCCTCGACAAGATCATCCGGCGTGGTGAGGCGGCTGTTACTGTACGTGGACCATCCTGATACTTGAAAGGTACATGGTGAGACGTTCCATCGGGCGGGGGATCACGGCGGCGGTCGTCGCAGCCGTGTTGATGGGGGCGCTGCCGGCGTCGTCCATTGCCGATACGGGTACGCACAAGGGGCTTTCGCTGCCGGAACTCAGGCAGCCGAAGCCCGTACCGGTCACACCGGTCGCCGCAGGAGGCGCGCATCGCAAGGACGATGCCGCCGCGCACCCCTGGAAGGGGGCGCCCAGGGTCACCTGGCCCGCGCCGGGACACACCACGCTCGACCCCGACGCCGCCGTCGGGGCCCGGCGCTCGGCCGCCGGCCGGGCCGGCTCGCTGCCGGTCACGGTCACCCGGTCCGGCGCCCCGCTCCGGTCCTCGTCCAGGACCACCCGCCCCGCCGGCTCGGCCACGCAGCCGCAGGTCGAGGTCACCGTCGCCGACCGGAAGGCCGCACTCCGCGCCGGAGTGGACGGCGTCCTGCTCTCCGTGCGCGACGGCGATCGCGCGCCCGCCGCCCACCGCGGGCTCGAAGTGGCCGTCGACTACACGTCGTTCCGCGGCGCGTACGGCGGTGACTGGGCGGCCCGGCTGCGTCTGGTGCAACTGCCCGCCTGCGCCCTCACCACGCCGGAGAAGGCGGAGTGCCGGCGCCGTCTGCCGCTGACCGGCCGGAACGACACCGAGCGGCGCCGGGTCTCGGCCGACCTCGGCTCCGCCTCGGCCACCGCCGCGTTCGCCGGCCCGTCCGGCGCCCAGCGGTCGACGGCCGTGGCCGCAGGCGCGACCGTACTCGCCGTGACGGCCGGCTCCGGCGGCTCCTCGGGCGACTACAAGGCCAGCCCCCTGCAGGCATCGGGCTCCTGGAGCGCTGGCGGTTCGACCGGCGCGCTGAGCTGGAACTACCCCGTCAAGGTGCCCTCCGTGCCGGGCGGACTCCTGCCCGGCATCGCGCTCGGCTACAACTCGCAGTCCGTGGACGGCCGTACGGCGGCGTCCAACAACCAGCCGGGCTGGCTGGGCGACGGCTGGGCGTACGAACCCGGGTTCATCGAGCGCCGCTACGCCTCCTGCGAGGACGACAAGACCGGCGGGACGAACACCGGCAAGGAGTTCGACCAGTGCTGGTACAGCGACAACGCCACGCTGTCGCTGGGCGGCAAGACCACCGAGCTCGTCCACGACCCGGTCAAGGGATGGCATCCGGAAGCGGATTCGGGCGAGAAGGTCGAGCGGCTGACCGGAGCGCCGAACGGCGACAACGACGGTGAGTACTGGAAGATCACCACCACCGACGGCACCCAGTACTACTTCGGCCTCAACCGCCTTCCGGGCTGGCGCGACAACGGCGCCGCGGCCGACGACCCGGTGACCAACTCCGCCTGGACGGTGCCGGTCTTCGGCAACCAGTCCGGCGAGCCCTGCTACAACTCCTCCTTCTCCAACGGCTGGTGCCAGCAGGCCTGGCGCTGGCAGCTCGACTACGTCGTCGACGTGCACGGCGACGCCATGGCGTACTACTGGAACACCGAGAAGAACAACTACGCCCGGGCCTTCGACTCGACCACCGGCAAGGGCACCGCCACCCCCTACGTGCGGGGCGGCTGGCTCGACCACATCGACTACGGCCTGCGCTCCGACGCCGTGTACACCGGCAAGGCGATGGGCCAGGTCTCCTTCGACGTCGCCGAACGCTGTCTGACGAACTGCGGCACCTTCGACGCGGCCAACGCGGCGAACTGGCCCGACACCCCGTTCGACCAGAACTGCAAGGACGGCGACGACTGCAAGGACCAGTTCTCCCCGACGTTCTGGTCCCGCAAGCGGCTCACCACCATCACCACCAAGGTCCTGACCGGCGGCAGCTACAAGGCCGTCGACTCCTGGGCCCTCGACCAGGACTTCCCCGCCTCCGGTGACGGCATCTCCACCCCGATGTGGCTGAAGTCCATCACCCACACCGGCAAGGTGGGCGGCGACCTCACGCTGCCCCCGGTCACCTTCGCCGGCGAACAGCGCGCCAACCGCGTCGACAGCACCGGCGACGGCCTCGCCCCGTTCGTCCGGCTGCGCATGTACCAGATCACCACGGAGACCGGCGGCACGATCGGCGCGTACTACTCGCAGCCCGACTGCACCGCCACCACGCTGCCCCCGGCCGACGGCACCAACACCACCCGCTGCTACCCCGTGAAGTGGGCGTACGAGGGGCAGACCGCCCAGCAGGACTGGTTCAACAGCTACGTCGTCACCCAGATCGTCGAGGGCGACAACCTGGCGGAGTCCCCGGACAAGGTGACCTCGTACGCCTACCTGGACGGCGCCGCCTGGATCAAGAGCACCGACGAGTTCACCAAGGCGGAGAACCGCACCTACTCCGTCCCGCGCGGCTACGGCCGGGTGCAGACCCGCACCGGCGCCGCGTTCGACCCGAAGACCCTCACCGAGACCCGGTACTTCCGGGGCATCGACGGAGCGCAGGTCGCGGACTACGCGGGCCGGACGGCCACCGACCGCGAGCAGTTCGCGGGCATGCCCCGCGCCTCCGCCGTCTTCGACGGTGACGACACCGGCAAGCTGGTCAACGCCACGTCCAGCACGCCGTGGCGCTCGGCGGCGACGGCCACCCGGACCCGGCCCGGCCTGCCCGACCTCCAGTCCTTCATGACGGGCGTGGAGAAGGAGGAGACGCTCACCACCGTCACCGGCGGCAGCCGCCGCACGGGACTGACCCGCACCTTCGACTCGTACGGCATGGTCGAGCAGGTCTCCGACCTCGGTGACCTCGACAAGACCGGCGACGAGGCCTGCACCCACGCCTACTTCGCCCGCAACACCGACACGTGGCTGCTGAACCGGGTGTACCGCACCGAGGTGGTCGCCGGCGCGTGCGACAGCGCGATCAGCCGCCCCGCCGACGTCATCTCCGACAACCGCAGCTACTTCGACGGCGCCACCGACCCGGCCGCCGCCCCGACCAGGGGCGACGTCACCAGGCTGGAGCAGATCAACGGCACCGGCACCGGCTACGACGTGACCAGCACCACCCCGGTGGCCGACTACGACATCTACGGCCGGCCGCTCAGCACCACGGACGTCTACGGCCGCAAGAGCACCACCGTCTACACCCCGGCCACCGGTGAGGTGCCCACCAGCACGGTCAACACCAACGCGCTCGGCCACCAGATCACCACGGTCTCCGACCCGCTGCGCGGCCAGCCGCTGACCGTCACGGACCCCAACAACCGGATCACCTCCACCAGGTACGACCCGCTGGGCCGCATCGTGAAGGTCTGGACGCCGACCCGGTCCGCCACCACCTACCCGGACTCGCCCAGCCACACCTTCGCGTACACGGTCCGCAACGACGGCCCGATCGTGGTGACCACGTCCTCGCTGGACCACAACTCCGTCTACCGGAACACGTACACCTTCTACGACGGACTGCTCCGGCCCCGGCAGACCCAGGCGCCCTCGCCCGACGGCGCGGGCCGGCTGGTCACCGAGGACTTCTACGACACCCGCGGTCTCGGCTGGCGCACCTCGGGCACCTTCTACGCCGACGGAAAGGCGGAGCCCGTCCTGGTCACCGGCCAGGAACTGAAGTACCCGTCCTCCTCCGACACCGAGTACGACGGCGCCGGCCGGGTCACCGCCGTCGTCTCCCGCAGGTTCGGCGACGAGACCGCCCGCACCACCACCACGTACACCGGCGACTCGGTGACCGTCGTCCCGCCGCAGGGCGGCACGGCGAAGACCACCCTCACCGACGCCCGCGGCCGGACCACCGAGGTCCGGCAGTACACCGACGCCAACCGCTCCGCCTACGAGTCGACCTGGTACGCGTACAACAAGCGCGGCCTGCTCGCCCAGGTCACCGACCCGTCGGGCGCGGTGTGGAAGTACGGCTACGACGTCCGCGGCCGGCAGAACCACCTGGACGACCCGGACAAGGGCAGCTCCGACACCACCTTCGACGCGGGCGACCGCGCCACCGACGTCACCAACGCCCGCGGCATCACGCTGCACAGCGACTACGACGAGCTCGGCCGCCAGACCGCGCTGAAGCAGGGCGCCACCACCCTCGCCACCTGGACCTACGACACCGCCACCAACGGAAAGGGCAAGCTCGGCAAGACCACCCGCTGGCTCGACGGCAAGGCCTACGAGTCGGCGGTCACCTCTTACAACGGCCTGTACGAGCCGGTCGGCACCCAGGTCACCATCCCGGTGACCCCGGAGACCGGCGCCCTCGCGGGCACGTACAAGTGGACGACCAGTTACAACGCCAACACCGGCCAGGTGATGTGGACGCAGCAGCCGCTCATGGGCGGCGGCCTCCCCTCGGAGAAGGTCACCAACACCTACAACGCCACCGGCAGCCAGCTGAACAGCGTGGGCGCGGGCACCGACCCGCTGGTCGCGGCGATGACCTACGACCACTACGGCCGCCCCACCCGGGTGGAGTACGGCGCCTTCGGCAAGCAGCTGTGGAACTCCTTCGAATACGACGAGCACAGCGGCGAACTCACCCGCTCGGTGACCGACCGCGAACTCGCCCCGCAGCGGATCGACGACACCCACTACACCTACGACCCGTCCGGCAACATCACGTCGATCGGCACCGTCTCCGGGCAGGACGCCGACCAGGTCACCGACACGCAGTGCTTCACGCTCGACGCGCTGCGCCAGATCACCGAGGCGTGGACGGTGGCCCCGGGCGTGTCCCAGGGTTGTGCCGCCGCCCCGTCGGCGGCCACCGTCGGCGGCCCCGACGCGTACTGGACCACGTACTCCTACGGCCCCACCGGCAACCGGAAGACCGAGGTCCAGCACCAGACGCCGTCGGGTCCGGCCGGTGACATCACCCGCACCTACGCGGACCCGGTCGCCGGCAAGCACGCGCTCACCTCCGTCACCCAGAACGGCCCCGGCGGCCAGGTGACCGAGTCGTACGCGTACAACGCGACGGGTGCCACGACGAGCCGCAAGATCGGCTCCGCGGCCGAACAGGTCCTGGACTGGGACGCCGAGGGCCACCTCGCCAGGACCACCCAGGGCTCCGTGACCACCGGATACGTCTACGACGTCAACGGTGGCAGGCTGCTGCGCACCGACTCGACGGGCACCACGCTGTACCTGCCGGGCGGCAACGAGCTGAAGCTGGCCAAGGACGGTACGGTCACCGGCACCCGCTACTACAGCGCGGGCGACACCACGGTCGCCCTGCGCACCGGCGGCAAGCTCGTCTTCCTCCTCGCCGACCACCACGGCACGGGCACCACCCAGGTCGACGCGGCCACCCAGGCGGTCGTCCGCCGCAGGACGGGCATCTTCGGCGGACCGCGCGGAGCGCAGCCCACCGCATGGGCGGGCGAGCGCGGCTTCGTCGGCGGGACCCGGGACGCGGACACCGGTCTCGTCCACCTCGGGGCGCGCGAGTACGACCCGGCCATCGGCCGGTTCGTCTCCGTCGACCCGGTCATGGACCTCACCGATCCGCTCCAGCTCGACGGGTACGGCTACAGCCACAACAACCCGGTCACGCGCAGCGACCCGACGGGTCTGTACGACCCGGACCTGATGGCGTACTGCACGGCCAACCCGGACCAGTGCTCCGGCGGTCGGCTCAAGCACATCGACGAGAGCAAGCCCCTCACCGCCGACCTGGACGGTAAGGGCAAGATCACGACGGTCTACGACAAGCAGGGCGTCCCGCACCACACCACGGACAAGCCCGACGCCTCCGCCGCGAAGGCCTTCGACACGCTGAACGACGACCTGAAGCGGGCCGGGATGTACTACGACCCCAAGACGGGCAACGGCGTGCAGTACCTGCTCCAGGACGACTCACAGGCCGGCAAGACCACCGTCCGCAAGGACGCCCCGATCAAGGACGTCGACGGCAACACCGTGAACGCCGAGACCACCGCCGACTTCGTGAAGGTCACCTGGAAGAACGGCAAGATCACGGACGTCGAGACCGCGGACGCCACGGAGTCCACGCGGAGCGTCGGCGAGAACCACGGGACGATCGACAAGAAGCTGAAGAACCAGACCGGCACTGTCGTGTTCGTCGCCAAGGACATGTCCCAGGCGGCGGAGTACGCCGCCTATTACCAGAACAACCCGAACGTCCGGGTGATCTTCCCGGCCGGCGACTTCGACAGCCGCCGGCTGGCCCCGCCGGTGCCGAGGGCGACGATCAAGCCCGGCCCCCCGATCAAGGGCCCCAAGGGACCCAAGGTGCGCGGTTTCGGACTGTTCGGCCCGATCATCACCACCCTCCAGGCGCCGGGATACATCAGGCAGTACGGCTGGACGCGCGGCGGCTGGGAGATGTTCAAGGACAGCATGGACCCGCTGGGCGTCACCGACGGGCAACCGGACCCCTTCTTCAGCGACCCGCCGTCGACCACCTGCGATCCGTCAGGGCCCAACTGCGCGTGAGCGCCGCCCGGACCTGACGGTGGCGGGGCGCCCGGACCGGTCTTCATCGGCCGGACGCCCCGCCACATGGTCCGTCAGCGCCCCGGGCGGTCGGTGCGCGACAGCACACCGGTGAGCGTGTCCGAGAAGGGCTCCCGCCGCGTGCGCGGAAGCGGCACCTCCACGAGCCGCCCGTCGTGCAGCATCCACAGCCCGAAACAGTCGTCGTCCTCGTCCCGCAGGAGCACCTGCACCGACCACGGGTCCGGCCACGGCAGCGACTCCAGGTGGGAGAGGAGCCCGCCCCAGTTCTGCCGGCCGAACTGGATCACCCAGGCGTAGCACTCGTCGGACGGCGTTCCGGACCCGGCGAACACGTTGTCCCCGACCCGCGTGAAGCACTGGTGCCAGGCGCGCTCCTCGTCGGGCCGGGTGAGCGGCTCCATCACCTCCTCCGCCCCTCGCGCCAGCACGATCACCTCGGTGTATCTGCTCATGCGCCCAAGTATCCCGGCGAGCCGTGACCCACATGGACCCGGCCCGCCGGTTCATTCGAACAGACAGAGAACAGAGGAAGAGAAGAGAGTGTCAGCAAGAAGCACGTACACCAACCACGGCTCAGGCCGCTGGAGACGGGCGCTGAGCCGGGCGACGGTCCTCGTCGCCGTGGCCGCCCTGGGTTCCGCCGGAGCGATCGCCCCGACGGCGTCCGCCGTCGTGCCGTCGGTCGCCGTCACCGGCGACGACGGCAGCGTCAGTCCCGAGGACAAGGCGCTGCAGGACGCCAAGGCGACCGGGCAGCCGGTGGAGCTGACCAAGGACCGCACCGAACTGTCCGACACCTGGGTCAACCCCAACGGGACGTTCGTCGTCAAGCGGTACGGCACTCCGGTGCGCATCATGCGGGACGGCGCCTGGGTGCCCACCGACCCGACGCTGGAGTTCGCCGCCGACGGATCGGTGCGCCCCAAGGCCACCTCGGTCGTCGTCTCGTTCTCCGGCGGAGGCACCGGCCCCATCCTCACGGGCGTCAAGAACGGCCGTACGCTGTCGCTGTCCTGGCCGACCGCGCTCCCGAAGCCCACGCTCAACGGCAACGTGGCCACGTACGCCGAGGTGCTGCCGGGCGTCGACCTCCAGCTGAAGTCCGAGGTCGAGGGCTTCTCGCAGCTGATCGTCGTCAAGACGCCCGAGGCGGCCGCCAACCCCCAGCTGGCGACGCTGAAGTACACGATGTCCACGGTCGGCGTGACGGTCAGCACCGACTCCACGACCGGCGCGGTCACCGCGACCGACCCCGCCGGGCAGACGGTCTTCACCAGCCCGTCGCCGGTCATGTGGGACTCCACCACGGCCACCGAGCCGCCGACCACGGCTCCCGCCACGACCGCCACCACGGCTTCCTTCGCCTCGTACGAGACGACCGCGACGGACCCCGCGCCCGCCCCCGGCAGCGCCTTCGAGCAGCCCGCCGGTGCCAAGGAAGCCGTGATGCCGACCACGGTGAGCGGCAACAGCCTCCAGATCACCCCGGACCAGACCCTGCTGAAGGCGGCCGACACCACCTACCCGGTGTACATCGACCCCTCCTGGGCCTGGGGCGGCCGCAACAACTGGACTCGGGTGTTCAAGAAGTACCCGAACCAGAACTTCCTCAACGCCAACGAGGTGGCCCGGGTCGGCTACGAGAACGAGACCGGCGGCCTGTCGCGCTCGTTCTTCGAGATGGACACCTCCAACGTGCGCTGGGCGAAGGTGACCCGCTCCACGTTCCGGATCAAGAACACCTGGTCCTGGTCCTGCCAGCCCCGCACCGTCCAGCTGTGGCACACCAAGGGCATCAACAACAAGACCACCTGGAACAACCAGCCCGACAAGATCGACTGGCTGGCGGACGTGAACGAGTCCAAGGGCTGGAGCTCGTCCTGCGCCGCGGGCAACCTCGAGTTCGACCTGACCTGGAAGATGCAGCGTGTCGCCGCGGCCGGCGACTCCAGCATCACCCTCGGTCTGTACGCCGCCAACGAGAGCGACACGTACGGCTGGAAGAAGTTCGACCCGAAGACCGCGGTCCTGGAGACGGAGTACAACAACCCGCCGGCGACCCCGACCGGCCTCGGCACCAACCCCCGGACGGACTGCTCCGCCGGTGGCCTGATCGGCAACACCACGATCAGCCTCTACGCCTTCGTCACCGACCCCAACGCGGGCAACCTATCCGCCCAGTTCCAGGTCTTCAAGGACGGGAACATGGTCGTCGACTCGTGGATCCCGGGCCTGCGGGACCGGGTCTCCACGCTCGTCGTCCCCGACGACAGACTTCCCACCGGCAGCTACACCTGGCGGGTCCGGGCGTACGACCAGAGCGAGTACTCCGACTGGAGCCAGACCTGCACCTTCTCCGTCGACCGCACCCGGCCCGAGAAGGCACCGAAGGTCGACTCGACCGACTTCCCCAACGGTGACGCGGGCTGGCCCGCCGGCACCGGCAAGGCCCGCACGCCCGGCTCGTTCACCCTCTCCGCCAACGGCGTCGCCGATGTGGTCCGTTACGCGTACTACACCGACTGGAACCCCGAGGTGAAGACCGTCACGGTGGCGGCGGGCGGACAGACCTCGGTCTCGCTCACCCCGCCCGGCGTCGGACCGCACTTCGTCTACGCCTTCAGCCAGGACGCCGCGGGCAACCGCTCCGACACCGCCACCTACCTGTTCTACGCGGGCCGTTCCCTCACCCGGGACGTGGCCTACGACGTCAACGGCGACGGCAACCGCGACATCTGGAGCAAGGACTCCTTCGGCACGCTCGTGACGTACGCGGGCCAGGGCAACGCCACCTTCTCCTCGGTCACCAACGGCGGCGTCAGCCTGGGCGGCTCGCAGGCCGTCGTCTCCGGCGACTGGGGCCAGGACGGCTACAACGACCTGGTCACGCTGGAGAACGACACGGTCGACAAGTCCGACAAGCTGTGGATGTACCCCAACAACGGCCTCGGCTACGTCCAGGCCCGCAAGCGGGTGCAGATCACCGTCTCCTGCCCGGTCCAGGACCCCGACAGCGGCTGTACGGAGGAGGGCGACGACCACTGGCAGGGAGCCTCCCAGATCCTCAGCGCCGGTGACCTCAACGGCGACGGCCAGTCCGACCTGCTCGTCAAGCAGGGCAAGCGGCTCTGGGCCTACTTCGGCGACCGCGCCGGCCTGACCCTGGACACGCACGGCGCGCCCGTGCTCGTCGGCGGCGACGACTGGGACAAGTACACCGTCATCACCCCCGGCGACCTCAACGGCGACGCGATCCCCGACCTCTGGCTGCGGGACGACGCGAACGGCGACATCCTGCGCAGCTACGGCCGCAAGAGCGCGGAGGGCAAGACGGTCGACCTGGCCACCTGGGGCGCCGAGCCCCGTACCCGGGTCGGCGTGGGCGTCACGAAGGCCCTCTACCCGCAGGTCGGCTCGTCCGGTGACCTCTCCGGTGACGGGGTGACGGACCTGTGGGCCCGCCAGGCCGACAACACCATGTTCGGCTGGTACGGGCAGGCGTGGGACGGGAGCGTGAACTCCTTCTCCGGTGGGTTCCAGATCGACGGCGTGGCCGGCGCCCGGATCCCCTCCGGAACCACGCTGGCCTCCGGCCAGTCGTACACCAGCGGCGACTCCAGGCTGGTCATGCAGACCGACGGCGACCTCGTGCTGTTCACCCGGGACAAGCGGGTGTGGGCGACCCACACCAACGGTCACACCGGTGCCTTCGCGCGCATGCAGACGGACGGCAACTTCGTCGTCTACACCGCGGACGGTTCCACCGCGCTGTGGGCGAGCGGGACCAACGGCAAGCCGAAGGGCTACGCCGTGCTGCTCGGACGCGGTGTCCTGGTCATCTACAACGCGCTCGGCCAGGGCCAGTGGACGAGCGGCTCGCAGAGCCGGCCCGACTACAACGCCGACGGCTACACCGACGTGCTGGTCCGTGACGGCAACGGTGACATGTGGGTCTACCCCGGCACCGCGGGCTCGGGTACCAGCAGGCTCGGGAACCGCTACTTCGTCGGCAACGGCTGGTGGCGGGACTACTGGACCAACGCCTACACCGCCGACCTCAACAACGACGGCAACACGGACATCGTCGGACGCGACAAGGACGGCAACCTCGTCCTCTATCCGGGCACCGGCCGGACGGACCCCTACTCCTTCGGCAGCCCCGTCCTGGTCGGCATCGGCTGGAACATGTACGACACCCTCGGCTTCGGCGACATCAACGGCGACGGCCGCACCGATGTCATCGGCCGGGACGGCAACGGTGACCTCTGGGTCTACCCGCACTCGGGCGGCACCGGCACCGAGACCCTGAGCCCTCGGGTCTTCATCGGCAACGGCTGGTGGCCGGCCTCCTGGACCACGATCCGGTTCGCCGACATGAACGGCGACCACAAGGTCGACATCATGGGCCGTACCGACGGGGGCGACCTCTTCGTCTACCCGAACACCACGACGAGCCCTGACGCCATCAGCTTCGGCCCCCGCTACTTCAACGGCAACGGCTGGTGGAACGGCTACTGGAACCCGTTCGCCACCGACCTGGACAGCGACGGTGCGGCCGAGTCCGTGGGCGTGACCAACGGCGGGGAGCTGTACGACTACCTCCCCGGCGGCCGTGAGTTCATCGGCTCCGGCTGGGGCCCCCTGGACGTCATCCTCTGACCTCCGGGCGCCCCACCCCGAAGTTCTCCTCCCGGCAGGTGCGGACCTCCGCACCTGCCGGGAGGCATGCGCACCGCGCACATTCGATCACCTGTTTTTGGAGGGGGAAGAAGTGAAACGATTCGGCAAGCTCGGCCTGCCGATTCTCGTCACCACGGCGGTACTCGCGAGCGTGATTCCCAGCGCCGCGTTCGCCGCAGGAGCGGACGGCGGGACACGACCTCCCGACGTGAGACAGCCGAAGGCCGTCCCCGTCGAGAGAGTCGCCCTGGGCGGAAAGAAGAGACCGGACGCGGCAGCCGCCAACTCCTGGGCGAAGAAGGCCCCGAAGGTGAGCTGGCCCGCTCCGGGCGCCGCCGAGGTGTCGCTCGCGACCGGCGGCCGGGCGGGAACCCTCCCGGTCACGGTGAGCGCGGACACCGCGAAGCCGCGCAAGGCCGTCCCGGCCGCGCCCGGGAACCAGGCGCCGGCGAAGAGCCAGGCACCGGCGAAGGCTGCCGCGCCCGTGAAGGTGAAGGTCGCCCTCGCCTCCCGCAAGGCCGCCCGCGCGGCCGGGGTCGAAGGCGTGCTCCTGACGCTCGGCCGCACCGACGGGGCGAAGAAGCCCACCCCGGCCCGTGTCGGCGTCGACTACGCGTCCTTCCGCGGCGCGTACGGCGGCGACTGGGCCGCCCGGCTGCGGCTCGTGGAGCTGCCCGCCTGCGCGCTCACCACACCGCGCGATCCCCAGTGCCGTACGGCGAAGCCGCTGCCGACGACCAACGACGTCAAGGCCGGCACGCTGTCCGCCCGTACGATGATGGCGTCCGGCGCCACCGTCCTCGCGGCGACCGCAGGGGCCGCCGGCCCGACCGGCGACTACAAGGCGACCGGGCTCCAGGCCTCGGGCTCGTGGAGCGCGGGCGGGTCCACCGGCGCCTTCACCTGGTCCCATCCGATCGGCGTGCCCGGCGTCCCCGGCAACCTCGCGCCGAAGATCCAGCTCGGCTACAACTCGCAGTCGGTGGACGGCCGCACGGCCGCCTCGAACAACCAGCCGTCCTGGCTGGGCGACGGCTGGGACTGGGAGCCGGGCTTCATCGAGCGCCGCTACAAGCCGTGCGAACTCGACAAGACCGGTGGCACCAACACCACCAAGGTCGGCGACCTGTGCTGGTACAACGACAACGCCACCCTGTCGCTCGGCGGCAAGAACACCGAACTGGTCTACCAGGACGGCAAGGGCTGGGTGCCCGCGAGCGACTCGGGCGAGAAGGTCGAGAAGCTGACCGGCGCCGCCAACGGCGACGACAACGGTGAGCACTGGAAGGTCACCACGACCGACGGCACCCAGTACTTCTTCGGCCTGAACCGGCTGCCCGGCTGGAGCGACCACGGCGCGGCCGCCGACGACCCGGTCACCAACTCCGCGTGGACGGTGCCGGTCTTCGGCAACCAGGCCGGTGAGCCCTGCTACAACTCCTCGTTCGCGAACGGCTGGTGCCAGCAGGCATGGCGCTGGCAGCTCGACTACGTGGTCGACCCGCAGGGCGACGCCATGGCCTTCTACTGGAACACCGAGTCCAACAACTACGGCCGGAACGTCGACGCCACCACGGGCAAGGCCACGGTCACGCCCTATGTGCGGGGCGGCTGGCTCGACCACATCGACTACGGTCTGCGCTCCGACGCCGTGTACGGCGGCAAGGCGATGGGCCGGGTCGACTTCGGCGTCTCCGAGCGCTGTCTGACCGACTGCGGCACCTTCGACGAGGCCCACGCCAAGAACTGGCCGGACGTCCCGTTCGACCAGTACTGCGCGGACGGCTCGACCGAGTGCAAGGACAAGTACTCGCCGACCTTCTGGTCGCGCAAGCGCCTCACCTCCATCACCACCAGGATCCTCACCGGCGGCACCTACCAGGACGTCGACAGCTGGACCCTCGACCAGGACTTCCCCGCCTCCGGCGACGGCATCTCCACCCCGATGTGGCTGAAGTCCATCCAGCGCACCGGCAAGGCGGGCGGCTCGATCCCCCTGCCGCCGGTGACGTTCGCGGGCGAGCAGCGGGCCAACCGCGTCGACAAGACCGGCGACGGCCTGGCCGCGTTCATCCGCCTGCGCCTTTACCAGATCACCACCGAGACCGGCGGCACCATCGGCGTCAGCTACTCGCAGCCCGAGTGCACCGACACCACCCTGCCGGCCCCCGACGCCACCAACACCACCCTCTGCTACCCGGTCAAGTGGGCGTACGAGGGTGACACGGCCAAGCTCGACTGGTTCAACAAGTACGTCGTCACCCAGGTCGTCGAGGGTGACAACCTGGCCGAGTCCCCGGACAAGGTGACCTCCTACGCGTACCTGGGCGGAGCCGGCTGGGCGAAGAGCACCGACGAGTTCGCCAAGCCCGAGGACCTCACCTACTCCGTCGCCCGCGGCTACGAGCGGGTCCAGATCCGCGCCGGTGCCGCCTTCGACGCCAGGACCCTGGAGGAGAAGCGCTTCTTCCGCGGGATCGACGGCGCCACGGTGAACGACTCGGCCGGCGTCCCGGCCACCGACCGCGAGCAGTTCGCCGGCATGGTCCGCGAGGACGCCACCTACGACGGCGACGACACGGGCAAGCTCGTCTCCGCCACCTCGTACACCCCGTGGCGCTCGGACCCCGGCAACACCCGTACCCGTCCCGGCCTGCCCGACCTCGTGTCGTACAAGACGGGCACGGAGAAGGAGTCGACCCGCACCACCGTCAACGGCGGCGTCCGCACCACCGAGAAGACCCGCCACTTCGACGCCTACGGCATGGTCGACCAGGTCTCGGAGAGCGGCGACACGGCCAAGTCCGGCGACGAGCAGTGCACCACCACCTCCTACGCCCGCGGCACCGGCCCGATCGTCGACAAGGTCAGCCGCGTGGAGACCGTGGCCGTGCCCTGCGGCGCCCCGGTGTCCCGGCCCCGTGACGTCATCGACGACGTCCGCACGGCCTACGACGGAGGCGAGCCCGGCGACGCCCCGAGCCGCGGCCTGGTCACCCGCAAGGAGCGCATCAACGGCTCCGGCACCGGATACGCCACCGTCCAGTCGACGCCCGTCGCCGACTACGACATCTACGGCCGTCCGCTCAGCGTCGCCGACGCCTACGGCAAGGTGACCCGCACCGCGTACACCCCCGCCACCGGCGAGGTGCCGACGCAGAACGTGGTCACCAACACCAAGGGCCACACGGTCACCACCGACACGGAGCCGCTGCGCGGTCAGTCCACCCGGATCACCGACGCCAACGGGAAGGTCACCACGACCGTGTACGACGCCCTCGGGCGGCTCGTCAAGGTCTGGAAGCCGACCCGGTCGGCCGTCACGTACCCGGACTCGCCGAGCATCGCGTTCGAGTACCTCGTGCGCAACGACGGCCCGCTCGTCGTGACCACGAAGACCCTCACCCACGACGCCAAGTACGCCGTCTCGTACTCCATCCACGACGGCATGCTGCGCGAGCGGCAGACCCAGAAGCCCTCCCCGGACCTCGCCGGACGGCTGGTCACGGAGACCTTCTACGACACCCGCGGTCTCGCCTGGCGCAACTCCGGGATCTTCTTCGCCTCCGGCGCGCCCGAGCCCGTCCTGGTCACCGGCCAGGAACTGAACTACCCGGCGTCCACGGACACCGAGTACGACGGCGCCGGCCGCGTCACCGCCGTGATCTCCAAGCGCTTCGGCGACGAGACCAAGCGCACCACCACCCGCTACACCGGTGACACGACCACCACGATCCCGCCCGCCGGCGGCATCGCGAGCACGGTCGTGACCGACGCGCTCGGCCGCACCGTCGAGGTGCGGCAGTACACCGACGCGGCGCGGACCACGTCCCAGAGCACCCGGCGGACGTACGACGACCATGGCCGGCTCGCCCAGGTCACCGACCCGTCCGGCGCCACCTGGCGGTACACGTACGACGTCCGCGGCCGCCAGATCCAGACCGACGACCCCGACAAGGGCGTCGTGAAGTCCACCTTCGACGACGGGGACCGCATCACGGACGTCCAGGACGCCCGGGGCGTGACCCTGCACACCGACTTCGACGAGCTCGGCCGCCGGACCGCCCTGAAGAAGGACGGCGTCACCCTCGCCGCGTGGGAGTACGACACCGTCGCCAAGGGGCAGGTCTCCAAGTCCACGCGGTACGTGAACGGCAACGCGTACGTGTCGGCGGTCACCACCTACAACAGCCTCTACCAGCCCGTCGTCACCCAGACGACGATCCCGGTCTCGGAGGGCGCCCTCGCGGGCACGTACAAGTGGACCACCTCCTACAACCCCAACTCCGGCCAGGCGATGTGGACCCAGCAGCCCGCCATCGGCGGACTGCCGGCGGAGAAGATCACCAACACCTACAGCGCGCAGGCCGGTCTGCTGACCACGGTCGGCGCGGGCACCGACCCGCTGGTCAACGACACCACCTATGACCACTACGGGCGCCGGATCATCGAGAAGTACGGCGAGTTCGGCAAGACGCTGACGACCTCGTACGTCTACGACGAGCACACCGGCTCCCTGACCGACAGCTACCTGGACCGGGACGTCGCGCCGCAGCGCGTCGAGGACGCCCACTACCGGTACGACCCGGCGGGCAACGTCACGTCGGTCTCCACCTCGTACGGCCAGGACGCGGCCCGCACCACCGACACCCAGTGCTTCGGCATCGACGCCCTGCGGCGCGTCACCGAGGCGTGGACCGACAAGAACACGGCCTGCTCCGCCGCGCCCTCGGACGCGGCCGTCGGCGGCCAGGACCCCTACTGGACCTCGTACACCTACGACGCGGTGGGCAACCGCAGGACGGAGACCGACCACAAGGCCGCGACGGGCGCGGCCGCCGACACCGTGCGCGGCTATGACGCGCCGACGGCCGGCAAGCACGACCTGACCAAGGTCACGCAGAGCGGCACCGACCCGCACCAGGAGCTCTTCGGCTACGACAAGTCCGGAAACCTGGAGACGCGGACCCGCGGCGCGGCCCCGGGCGAGACCTTCACCTGGGACGACGAGGGACACCTCGCGGCGGTGCGGGAGGGGACCAACCAGAAGGTCTCCTACGTGTACGACACCGACGGGCAGCGGCTCGTCGAGCACGACGCCACCGGCACGACGCTCTACCTCTCCTTCGGCAACGAGCTGCACCTGCCCACGGGCGCCACCACCGCCACGGGCACCCGGTACTACACGGCCGACGGTCGCAATGTGGCCATCCGGACCGGAGGGAAGCTCACCTTCACCTTCGCCGACCACCACGGCACCGGCACCACCCAGGTGACCGCCGACGCCGCACAGACCGTCACCCGCCGCAAGACCACCCCCTTCGGGGCCACGCGCGGCACCGGGCCCACCGGCTGGACCGGCGACAAGGGCTTCGTCGGAGGCACGAACGACGAGCCCACGGCGCTCGTCCACCTCGGGGCGCGCGAATACGACCCGACCACCGGGCGGTTCATCAGCGTCGACCCCGAGATCGACCTCAACGACCCGCAGCAGTCCCAGGGTTACACCTACGGCAACAACAACCCGGCCACCAACGGCGACCCGACCGGCCGGATGCTGGAGGAGTGCTGGAACGGCACGATCGCCTGCAAGGGCGGCAGGCCCGTGATGGACGAGACGCCCAAGGACCCGGATCCTCAGCCGATCGTCGACGACATGATGGACGACGTCCTCGACGCCGGCTGGGGCAAGATGCCCGACGGCTCGGTCCGCAAGCCTTTCAACGTGGGCAAGGGACCGAACCGCGGAATCATCCGCGTCACCTTCTTCATCCACACGAAGGTGGCCGCGCTCGGCGCGCTCCTCGGCGACGACCGTGACGCGTCCATCGACCCGCACAAGCCCTACCGGATGTCCCTGGTGTGGAACACCGAGTCGGGCGACTGCACCTTCACGGTGACCGCGTCCCACACCACGCCGGGGCCGGCCCACGTCGATCAGCCCGGTGTCCTCAGCCGGATCGGCGGTCCCAGCAAGATGGTCCCCGGCACTCCGAGCAAGATGCTCCCCGCCAACCCGCTGGTGCTCGAGGGATGGCCGGGCGACACCTGGGGCGGCGACAACGTCGTGGACACCACCAACCTCGGGCACACGACGAACTCCGATCAGCTGGACGTCGGCGTGCACGCCGTCAACAGCCTGATGAACTTCTTCGCCGTCGACCAGACGATCAAGGTCAAGGCGACGGAGACGTCCGTCACCGTCAACCGGACGGGCGACGCCTACCCGGACATGGAGGTCGTCCAGTACCGGACCAACCAGGCGCCGCGCGTGATCGCCACGGACCGCATGGCGAGCGAGACCGGCATGGACTCGGCCCCCTTCTGGGGCCCGACGATCAACAAGACCTGGACGGACGGGCGCTGCGTGTCGGGATGCTGACGCGCGCGACCGCCTCCTGAGAGGGACGCACGAACCGATGCCCCGGCGGGAGACCCGCCGGGGCATCGGCATGCCCGGCCCCCCGTCCAGACGCCCACCCACCGGCCTTGCTGACCGTCCGGGGAAGGACTAGTGCGCCGCCAGCCGCTCCACCAGCTCGATCCCTCGGGCCAGCAACTCCCGCTCCTCGCCCGTGAGTTCCGCCTCGATCGCCCGCGCGAGCCAATCCGCCCTGCGCCCCCGCTCCTCCTCCAGCAGCGCCTGCCCGGCAGGGGAGAGCTCGACGAGGCTCTTGCGGCCGTCGGTCGGGTGCGCACGGCGCGTGATCAGCCCTTGGTCCATGAGCAGTCCGACGGCTCGGGCCATGGACTGGGGGCGCACCCGTTGATCGACGGCCAGTTCGCTGGTCGTCATCGCACCGCTGCGGTCCAGCGCGCCGAGCACGGACGCCTGGCCGAGCGGCATCTGGTCCTCGAGCTTCATGCGCCGGGTGAGCTTTCCCATCACGGTGCGTAGCTCGGCGGCGATGGTGGCGGATTCCGGAAGGGGCATACCGGATTTTAACGCAGCTCACCTGCGCAGCGGGACTGAGCAGTGAGGCTGTGCAGCGAGGCTGTGCAGCGTAACTGAACAGCAGAACTGTGCAGCATTGCTGTAGAGTCTTTCTCTGCCGGGTCCCGCGCCACCGTCGCCGCACCCGAACCCGGCGCGTATGCGACAACGGGGAGGACTCCCATGACCGCCATCGCCTCCGTCACCGGCCGCCGCGTCCTCGACAGCAGGGGCAACCCCACCGTCGAAGTGGATGTGGAGCTCGCGGACGGATCCCTCGGCCGGGCCGCGGTTCCCTCCGGCGCCTCGACCGGCGCCCGTGAGGCCGTCGAACTGCGCGACGGCGACCCGGCCCGGTGGCACGGCAAAGGTGTCGACCAGGCGGTAAGGCACGTCAACACGGAGCTCGCGGCCGTCGTCGTCGGGCGTGAGGCCGAGGACCAGGCCGGCCTCGACGCCGCACTCGTCGCCGCGGACGGCACCCCGACCAAGTCGAGGCTCGGCGCCAACGCGATCCTCGGGGTGTCCCTGGCCGCCGCGAAGGCCGCTGCCGCGGCCCACCGCCTTCCCCTCTACCGCTACGTCGGTGGCTCCGACGCCCGGCTGCTGCCCGTACCGATGATGAACATCGTCAACGGGGGCGCGCACGCCGACAACCCGCTGGACTTCCAGGAGTTCATGATCGCCCCGATCGGCGCGGAGACCTTCGCCGAGGCCGTGCGGATGGGATCCGAGATCTTCCACACCCTGCGCCGCGACCTCCTCGCCGCCGGGCACTCGACGGGAGTGGGCGACGAGGGCGGCTTCGCACCCGCCCTGCGCACCGCCGAGGAGGCCCTCGACTTCGTGGTGGCCGCCGTCGAGCGGACGGGCTACCGGCCGGGCACGGACATCGGCCTGGTCATGGACCCGGCCTCGTCCGAGTTCTTCCGCGACGGCGTCTACGACTACACCGGGGAAGGGGTGCGACGTACACCCGCCGAACACGCCGAGTACCTGGTCAAGTTGATCGACGCCTACCCCATCGTGTCGATCGAGGACCCGATGGCCGAGGACGACCTGACGGGGTGGCGAAACCTGACCGCGCGGGTCGGTGTGCGCTGCCAGCTCACCGGTGACGACGTGTTCTGCACCAACGAGACCCTGCTGCGCGAGGGCATCGATTCCGGCGTCGCCAACTCGGTGCTGGTGAAGGTCAATCAGATCGGCACCCTGACCGAGGCCTTGTCCACGGTCAGCGCTGCCCGCCGGGCGGGCTACACGGTCGTGATGTCGCACCGCTCGGGAGAGACGGAGGACACGACGATCGCGGACCTGGCAGTGGCGACGGGCTGCGGCCAGATCAAGACCGGATCGCTGTCCCGCTCCGACCGCACCGCCAAGTACAACCAGCTCATCCGCATCGAGGAGGAGTTGGGGGGCAGCGCGCGGTACGCGGGCGCGGAAGCACTGCGACGCCGTTAGAGACCGTCCGGCGGATCGTTCCTCTCATGACCGCGCTCACCGACGTCAAGGCCGGAGCTGCCGTGGCTGCCGGCCTGGCCCTCCCGTTCGTACCGCAGGTGGGCGCGATCGTGGTCGGGCCCTGCGATGGCCAGTCCGGTGCCGACCGCCGCCGGCGTGCGGTTCCGCCTCACCGCCGCTCGCCCAGGAGCTCCCCACGCCATCCTGTCCGGCCAGTCCGCCGACCGGCTGGTGGGCACCGGCGGCGGTTCGTGGATGCCTTCCGGCAGGCATCCTCAGTCCGTGTTCGGCCGGTGCGGGGTCTTCTCCCAGCTGAACGGGGAGAACGCCAGCTGGTGCGCGGCCCGCCACGCGGCGACCGACCACAGCACCGGGACGAGCGGGCTGAACACCGCGTGCCAGGGCGCCGCCAGTCCCGCCCGCCGGGCGGCGACGAAGGTGATGGCGATCCACACCGCGATCGAGACGCCCTGGGCGGCAAGGGCGGGGACGACCAGCCCGGCGCCGGTCGAGGACCATACCGGGCCGGAGAGGGCGAGTACGGTGAGGGCGCTCAGTACGGGCTGGAGCAGGGCGGTCACGGGAGCGGCGGCGACGACACCGAGCAGCACGAGTGTCCCGGAGGCGCCGAACCGGCGCAGGGTCCGGCCGGGGTGGCGGGTGTGGACCATGGCCGTGAGCAGGAAGCCCTTGAGCCAGCGGGTGCGCTGCCGGACGTACGGGCCGACCGTGTCGAGGGCCTCCTCCCAGGTGACCGATTCGATGGTCTCGGTGCGGTAGCCCATTGCGGCGCAGCGCATGCCGAGGTCGGCGTCCTCGGTGACGTTCCAGGCGTCCCAGCCGCCCAGCTCGCGCAGGGTGTCGGTGCGGAAGTGGTTGCTGGTGCCGCCGAGCGGGATCGGCAGCCGCAGCCGCTCAAGGCCGGGCAGGGCGAGCCCGAACCGCAGGGCGTACTCCATGGCGAACTGCCTGGTCAGCCAGTTCCCGGTGGCGTTGCGGAACAGCAGCTGCGCCTGGACGCAGGCCGTCCGCCCGTCGCGTGCGGCGAAGCGTGCCGCGACGCACCGCAGTTGGGCGGGGTCGGGGCGGTCCTCGGCGTCGAATATCACCAGCAGCTCGCCGCGGGCCAGCATGAGGCCGAGGTTCACCGAGCGGGGTTTGGTCTGCGGCGGTCCGGGCGGCAGCTGGACGATGCGGACGAACGGCGGCGGATCCGCGGCGAGTACGGCCCGGCGGGTTTCGGGGTCGTGCCGTTCCACCAGGATCAGCACCTCCAGCCGGTCCGGCGGGTAGTCGAGTCCGGCCAGGTGCCGCACCAGGCCGCCGATCACCTCGGCCTCCTGGTAGGCGGGTACCAGCACGGTGTAGGAGGGCAGTTCCGTGTCGGGGACCGGCGGATCCGCCGGAGCCGCTCCGGGCCTGCGGTGCAGCAGGCCGGCCACCGCGATGAGGGCGTGCAGCAGACTGTAGGCCGTCACCACCGCGGTCAGCAGCGTCAGGGCGACCAGTGGCGCGAACACCACCACCGCCGCGACGGCGGTGACGGCGACCGCCAGGGCCACGAGCTGCCAGCGCGCGAAGCCGGGCTTCGCCGCCAGGTCCGGGTACCGGCGGGTGAATCCGTTGGCCATCACGTCGGCCACCACCGACGACCGCTCCGTCAGGAACCGGTCCTGCGCCTCGGGCCCGCGGCCTGCCAGCTCCTCGATCGCGTCCACGCCCGCGCGGACTGTCTCCACCGTGCCACCCGTTCCTCGGCGCGCAAATGATCAAGGCCAGTGTAATGATCAGTCAGATCGCGGAAGGGCGAGGGCGCTGTGTGAGCGGTGAGGAGGAGGGCGGTGGAGCGCTTCGCAGGGCACGTCTGCCGGCCCCGACGGAAGGCGGCTACGAGACCCTCCCACGTTCGCCACGTACGGAGTTCGTCGACCGGCGGAACGACCGCCCGGAAGCAGCCATGGAATCCGCCGAAACGACCACGAAGCAGAACGCGCGTTTCGATGCTCTCAAAATATGGCTCTCTGAGGTGTGGCACAGCCTGATGCGCCGACGGCGCTCGTACCATCGCGACGTGTGAGGTTGCTGCCCAAACACATGCTCGTCGGTCGTCCCATGCGGACGAGCCAGCTCACCGAGACCCTGCTGCCGAAGCGGCTGGCCATCCCGGTCTTCTGCAGCGACCCGCTTTCCTCGGTCGCGTACGCCACCGAGGAGATCCTGCTGATCCTGGCCTTCGGCGGCACCCAGCTGCTGCACGTCGCGTGGTACGTCGCCGCCGCGATCATCGTGCTGCTGGTGGTGGTGATCTCCTCCTACCGGCAGACCTGCCACGCGTACCCCAGCGGCGGCGGAGCATACGCGGTCAGCGCGGACAACCTCGGCCGTACGGCCGCCCTCACCGCGGCCAGCGCCCTGCTGGTGGACTACGTGCTGACCGTCGCCGTCTCCGTGGTCGCCGGAGTCGCCGCCATCACGTCGGCCGCACCTTCGCTGTCGGGCTACGCGGTGGAGCTGTCCGTGGCCGCCGTCGGGTTGCTGACGCTGATGAACCTGCGCGGGGTCAAGGAGTCCGGTCGCGTCTTCGCCATCCCCACGTACGGCTTCGTGCTCGGCATCTACGTGATGTTCGCGTTCGCCGCGGTGCGCCTGGCCGGCGGTGAGACGATCCGCGCCGAGTCCGCCTCCCTGAGCATCCAGGCCACCGGCACCTACGCCGGTTTCGCGCTGGTCTTCCTCGGCATGCGGGCCTTCGCCTCCGGCTGCACCGCGCTGACCGGCGTGGAGGCGATCAGCAACGGTGTGCCCGCCTTCCAGAAGCCCAAGAGCCGCAATGCCGCGACGTCGCTGGCCGTGATGGGGCTCATGTCGATCAGCATGTTCGCCGGCATCACCGTGCTGGCCTTGCTCTACGACGTGCACGTCACCAACAGTCCCACCGAGCTGGGCCTGCCCGCCGACGCCTCCACGCCCACCGCGCTCGCCCAGATCGCCAAGGCGTCGTTCGGCGACGCCACGTTCCTCTTCTACTACGTGCAGGCGTTCACCGCGGGCATCCTCGTCCTCGCCGCCAACACCGCCTTCAACGGCTTCCCGCTGCTCGCCGGCCTGCTGGCCCAGGACCGTTTTCTGCCCCGCCAACTGCACAACCGCGGCGACCGGCTGGTCTTCTCCAACGGCATCATCCTGCTCGCGCTTGCCGCGATCGGGCTGATCATCGCGTTCGACGCGGACGTCTCCTCGATCATCCAGCTCTACATCGTCGGCGTCTTCGTGTCCTTCACGCTCTCCCAGGCGGGCATGGTCAGGCACTGGAGCAAGGAACTCGCCGAGACGACCGCCCCGGCCGCCCGGCACCGTATCCGCAGGTCACAGGCCATCAACGCCGTCGGAGCGTTCTTCACCGGCGTCGTGCTGATCATCGTGCTCGCGACGAAGTTCCTCCACGGCGCATGGATCGTCACGATCGCCATGCCGCTGCTGTTCCTCGCCATGCAGGGCATCCGCCGCCACTACGACCGCGTCTCGAGAGAACTCGCGGTCCCCCCGGACACCCGCCCTCAGCAGCCGTCCCGCAACCACGCGATCGTGCTGGTCTCCCAGATCCACGCCCCCACCCTGCGTGCCCTCGGCTACGCGCGCTCCATCCATCCGGACGACGTCGAGGCGCTCAACGTCTCCGTCGAACCGCACGAGAGCGACGAGCTGAAGCGCCAGTGGGACGAGCACGACCTGGACGTGCCGCTGGTCGTACTCGACTCCCCCTACCGGGAGGTGACCCGGCCGGTCCTCGACTACGTACGCCGCATCCGGCGCGAAAGCCCCCGCGACGTGGTCACCGTGATCGTCCCCGAGTACGTGCTGGGCCGCTGGTACGAGCAACTGCTGCACAACCAGAGCGCCCTGCGGCTGAAGACCCGGCTGCTGTTCATGCCCGGAGTGATGGTCACCAGCGTTCCGTACCAGCTCGACGACGCTCTGCGGCCGGGAGACACCGAGGCGCACTGACCGCCGGCCACGGCGCCCTGCCGTGTGGAACACGGCCCTGGCGGTCGAGGAGGCGGTTCGGCGCCTCGGCCGACGTCGTCGTCCTCGGCATCGCCGAACGCAACCGAACGCCGCAGATCTTCCCGAGCTCCGTCCCCGGGCAAGGAGTGGCAGGTGGTCGCACCCACGGACGAGCAGGCCACGATCACCAGTTGCTCGCTGATCGACTCCGGAACGGGCAAGCCCGCCGTGCATCTCTCGGGATGGTACGGAGATTGGGCCGACGCGCCGTTCACAAGGCTGCTCGAAGCCAACATGCGCATCCCGGAGGGACACAGCTCCCGCGACGCGCTGCTCGGCGAAGAATTCGGCCGCGCCAAGGCCCGGTGCGCGGGCGAATCCGCCAACTTCCTCGCCAACGGCTACGCCTCGGACAGCTCCCGGTCGGTGCTGCCGATGAGCGACGTGCGGAGCCTGCTCAACGCGTTCGCGACGGACCAGGCCGACCGCCGCGGCTGCACCGGCCTGGAGCTCCCCGACCCGACCGTCCACGCAGACCCGAACTGACCGACACCAGTGGCCACCGAGTCCCCGGGCCCGGCGGAGCAATGTGCGCAGGCGCCCGCCGCCCTCGGCGAAGGCCCCTGACCCGAGAGGCTCGCCTCCGCCCCCTTCGCGACCTGCCCGGCGAACGCCGCCCGATCGCGGATGACGTCCTCCACGGACCAGGATGGATCCCTGGTCACCCTTCCGATCGCCGCCGCGGTCATCCTCGGGGGCATCGGCTTCCCCGTTCTGCCGGAGGCCGCCGGCACCACCGGCGCGGGATCGGGGACAGAGGGGTGACATCTGACGCCGAGTCGTTTCGGAGGCCTGCAGATCCTTGCCAGGCGTGGATGATGTCGTGACCGTGACCGTGACCGTGACCATGACCGTGACGTGCAGGAGAGTGCGCGAAGGTGTATGACGTTTCTCGTCCGCAACCCCTCGGAAGGCTCCGGCCCTGAACGCCTCACTCGCCGAAGCACTGTCCGTCGTCCTGCTCCTGGCGGTGCTGGCCTGCGCGGTGATCCGGCCGTGGGGCTGGCCGGAGGCGGCCGTGGCCGTCCCCGCCGCCGGCATCGTGATCGCCACGGGCGCGATCTCGCTCGACCACGTGGCGGACGAGGCCGCCCGGCTGGGCCCGGTGATCGGCTTCCTCGCGGCCGTCCTGGTCCTGTCTCAGCTGTGCGACGACGAGGGGCTGTTCCATGCCTGTGGTGCCTGGATGGCCCGCCGGGCGGCCGGCCGGCCCCGCCGCTTGCTGGTCCTCGTCTTCGTGACGGCCTCGCTGATCACCGCGGTGCTCAGCCTGGACGCCACGGTGGTGCTGCTGACCCCGGTGGTCTTCGCCACCGCCGCCCGGCTGGGCGCTCGTGCCAAACCGCACGTCTACGCCTGCACCCACCTGTCGAACACCGCCTCGCTGCTGCTGCCGGTCTCCAACCTCACCAACCTGCTGGCGTTCGCCGCGAGCGGCCTGAGCTTCACCCGCTTCGCGGCGTTGATGGCGCTGCCCTGGCTGGTCGCCATCGGTGCCGAGTACGTCGTGATCCGCCGCTTCTTCGCCACCGACCTGGACGCGGGCGCCGAGGCGCCGCCCGCCCCCGAGCCCCGCGAACTGCCGCTGTTCGCCCTGCTCACGGTGGCGGGCACCCTGGCCGGCTTCGTGCTGACCTCGGCGCTCGGCATCGACCCGGCCTGGGCGGCGGCCGCGGGCGCGGGCGTGCTGGCGATCCGTGCCCTGGTCCGACGTCGCACCACCCCGATGGCGATCGTGCGGGCCGCGTCCCTCCCCTTCTGCGCCTTCGTGCTGGCGCTGGGCATCGTGGTCCGGGCGGTGGTCGACAACGGCCTCGCCGACGCGCTCGGCCACCTGGTTCCGGACGGCACCGACCTGGCGGCCCTCCTCGCCGTCGCGGCACTGGCAGCCGTACTGGCGAACGTCATCAACAACCTGCCCGCCGTCCTGGTGTTGCTGCCGCTGACCGCCCCCACCGGGCCCGGCGCCGTCCTGGCCGTGCTCCTCGGCGTGAACATCGGCCCGAATCTCACCTACGCCGGATCCCTGGCCACCCTGCTGTGGCGACGCATCGTGCGCGAACACGACACCGACGTGGAGCTGGGCGAGTTCACCCGGCTCGGTCTGCTCACCGTGCCCACCGCGCTGCTGCTCTCGGCGGTGGCACTGTGGGTGTCACTCCAAACGATCGGAGGCTGAACACGATGACCGTCATCGTCTGGATCGTGGAAGGCACCTGGCCCGCCTGCGTCGACGCCGCGCGCACCCACGCGCCCGAGGGCGCCGACGTGGTGCTGCTCCACGTCACCGGCCCCGAGGCGCCGGGCGCCGCGCACGGCGCCTACGCCGGGCTGCTCGGCCGCGCCCGCCCCGACCGCGATCCCGGTACCCGCGTGGAGCACCTGGCCGCCGCCGCGGGCGAACAGCTCCTGGCGGGCGCGGCCGAGCGGCTGGGACGCCCGTGCACCCGGCGCGAGCGCTCGGGCCGCGTCGAACGGGAAGTCGTGGCCGCCGCCGAAGGCGCCGACCTGCTCGTCCTCGCCCGTGACGGCGACCGCTCCCACCTCGGCCCCCGCAGCCTCGGTCCCGCCAGCCGATTCGTCGTCGACCACGCCCCCTGCCCCGTCCTCCTGGTCTGGCCAGGGACCGCCCCCGGCACGGCCACCATCCCGCCGCCACCACCCCACCCTCCGCACCACCGCTAGTGCACCGGCCGCGTGTTGCTCCGCAGTGTCGCCCCCGTCGGCGACGACGATGGCGATGGCGATGGCGATGGCGACGGCCAGGCCAGCTTCGCCAGCAGTCCGCGAAGGGAAGTGCTGAGCGGGCCAGGGAGTCGTGGGCGATCTGGTCGTTGGTCTTGATCGCGACGTGACAGGGCAGGCCGCCCCGGAAGCGGCGGATGTCGGCGAGGATCTCCGGCACGGGCGGCGAGGTGCGGGTCGGGTCGAGGCCGGCTGCGGTGAAGGCGGGATCCCACGGCGGTTCGACGACGTAGGTGTCGTGGGTGCTGCGGGCCGGCAGGTGGGTGGCTCGTGCTCTCGCGTCCTGCCGACGATGTCAGCGCGTTCCGTAGGTGCGGAACGTCTTGCGGTCACGGGCCCAGTCGCCGGGAGATCGTCGGGCCCGTCCAACCTGACGCTTAGGGGCTGTCCGCGCATCCTCTCGGGCCAGTGCAGGCACTCCCGGTACGGCTGTGTCGTGGGCCGCATCAGTCATGTGAACGACGGCCACCGGTCGGCGGCCCACTCCCGCCAGTCGACCCAGCCGGGCGGCGGGCCGGCGCTCCTGCGGCCCTCCAGCTCCGCCGCGTCGGGCTCCTCAAAATGGGCGCGCCCGTGAAGGATGTCGGCCTCCGACATCGGCAATGTCTCCTCGGGGGCGGTCGCCCAGCGGTGGGCGATACGGGCGCGTTGGGTCTCCTCGTCCACCGGCAGGTAGACCATGCGGAAGCACGCCTTCTCGGCCTCCACCAGCGAGCGGATCGCAGACCGTTCGTTCCGTGACCAGCAGCCGTAGTCCACGACGACGTTGGTGCTCAGTTTGACCGCCTCCAGGGCGAGCCAGAGCATGCGCCCTTCCAGCACGTCGCGCTTCCCGTCCGCCTCCGCCTTGCCGAACAGTGGAATCATCCAGTCGTCGGGCGTCAGGCGGAGCGCGCCGTGCTCCGCGGCGATCTTTCGAGCCCGCGTGGTCTTCCCGGCCCCGGGCAGGCCGACCATCAGGAATAACGTGGTCACAACCAGATCGTGGCAGAGAAGCCAATCAGACGACCACCGCTTTATCTGCCCGATCACGGGCTGAGCCACAGGCGGATGGAGGCCACGGTGACAGTGCCATGGAAGGCGAAGGGGCGCTTGTCGTAGCGTGTGTCCACGGTGCGGAAGCGCTTGAGTCAGTTGATCGTGCGCTCGACCTCGTTGCGGCGCTCGTATCTCTCCTTGTCGAAGCCCGCCGGCCGGCCTCCACACCAGGGCGCTCCGCTCGGCCGCCCGAGGCATCGTCCAGGCCGGCGGCGCGGTCGGCCGGGGTGAGGACTGCGGCACCACCGCCATGATCTTCTCCACCCTGGTGCTCGTCGCCTCCGCCGCCGCCCGCTGGCACTCCGCTCGCGGTCACACCCGGCACGCCTACACGTCCCGACAGGCCGCCGAGCATCTGCGAACTGCCTGTCATCAGGCCGCTACTACGCCGATGTTGTTGCTGCACGACCAGGGCCGAGCTCTCCCCGGGGCCCAAAGCCGGACGAGGGCTAAAGGCCCAGGTCGAGGGCCAAGCACGAGTAGTACTTCCATGCGTTCTCGGGGTTGTACGCGGCGCCGCCCGAGCCCGGGTCGACGTCCGCCTCGGTGGTCATCTCCTCGAAGCGGATCCGCTCGGGGAGCTTGCCGAAGCGCGCGTGCCGTGCCGCCGCGGCGGCGTCCGTGACGATCTCTTTCTTCATGACCGTGCTCCACTTCGTCGCTCGTGGATCGTGTCCTGCTGGTCGCCTGCGGCGAGTACTGTCAGCGTGCACCAGCCCACGTCACCTGTCAAGCCGGTGACGCGATGTGGGGCTGACACATGTCTGTGCCGCACATGTCGGGTGGAGGCTCGGAGCAGCGTGGTGTGTGCGAAACGTGTTCCGGCCGCCCGAACAGGGACCGCGTACGAAAAGGAGAAGGTGAACCAGCGGGGGCAGGGCGCACTTTCTCAGGATGAACACCCGAGCAGGATGTGCGACAGTCGTCGACTGGCTGCAGAGCACCTGGACGACGCGCGGGTCGCGGGCGCCGGAGCGGCGAACGCTGCCGGCCGGCCTCCGCTTCAGGAGGGCGCGTATATCTCCTCGGGCACCACTGGGACGGGCGAGGTGACCAAGGTCGACCTCGGCGACGGCGGAGCGTGCCACACGCCGACCCAGCCGGCCCTCTCGGTTCAGATCGCCAACGGCTCCGCACCCTTGGAGCTGTACTCCGGGAACTGCTGCACCGGATCCGCTCGGCGCTCCGGCTCTCTGGCCCAGACCGACCTTCCGTCAGCCCATCGGCACCGCGGAGGACAGCCGCCTGCCCTCGCACCCGCACGGGTACAGGTGTGGCGCACTGTACGTCTGCGTGTGACGTTCGTCGGCCCGCGCCGCCTACGCCGACAGCGAGCGGCAGACGAAGGTGTCGCCGCTCATGATGGACGAGTGGATGCCGGCCTTCATCACCCAGCTTGC
>NZ_JBSGBF010000056.1:0-51479 GCF_053601115.1 Streptomyces sp. NPDC004788 | reverse complement strand
GGCTGGCTCAGATAGCCGTACCGGCCGTCAGGGGCGAGGGCGGGAATCACCACCAGGACGGTCAACGCCGTACCGACGATCGTATCCGGCTCAGTCAGAGCGGCCGCAGCGCCGGCTCCTTCTGCACGGCGCCGAGAAGCCGGTCCAGGGCCATCTCGACGTCCTCCTTCCAGGAGAGCGTCGTCCTCAACTCCAGCCGCAGCCGCGGATACCTCGGGTGCGGGCGCACCGTCTTGAAGCCCACGGCCAGCAGATGGTCGGCCGGGAGGACGCAGGCGGGCTCCTTCCAGCGGGCGTCCCCGAACGCCTCGATCGCCTTGAAGCCGCGCCGCAGCAGATCCTTCGCCACGGTCTGCACCATCACCCGCCCGAGCCCCTGCCCCTGGTAGCCCGGCATGATCCAGGACGTCATCAGCTGCACGGCGTCCGCGGCGACCGGGCTCGTGGGGAAGGCGGTGGAACGGGGCACATAGGCCGGAGGCGCGTAGAGCACGAAGCCGACGGGCACGTCGTCGACATAGACCACCCGGCCGCAGGACCCCCACTCCAGGAGCACGGCGGAGATCCAGGACTCCTTCTCCAGCTCCGGTCGGCCGGCCTTGACGGCGGCCTCCCCACTCACCGGATCGAGCTCCCAGAACACACAGGAGCGACATCGCTTGGGAAGATCCGGAAGGTTGTCCAGCGTGAGCGGTACGAGCCGACGCCCCACGGCTGCTCCTCGCTTCTCTCGGCCTTCGCTGTACGCATATGCCTCAAAGAATCGTAACGACAACCCACCGGATGGCCACCCGACTTACTCGTCCTGCTCGGCCCTGCCCTGGTCCATGACGCGCCCCTCGCCCGGGGCCAGCGTCGAGAGGATCCGCTCCAGATCCTCCATCGAGGCGAACTCGACGACGATCTTTCCCTTCTTCTGCCCCAGGTCGACCTTCACCCGGGTCTCGAAGCGGTCGGACAGCCGGGTCGCGAGATCACGCAGTGCCGGGGAGACCCGGGCGCCGGCCCGCGGCCCCTTGGGCTTGACCGGCGAGGAGGGCTCGGAGCCCATGAGCGTCACGATCTCCTCCACCGCCCGCACCGAGAGTCCCTCGGCGACGATGCGGTAGGCGAGCTTGTCCTGGGCCTCCGGATCCTCCACGGACAGCAGGGCACGGGCGTGACCCGCAGAGAGGACACCGGCGGCGACCCGGCGCTGCACCGGCGGGGAAAGCCTCAGCAGACGCAGCGTGTTGGAGACCTGAGGACGCGAACGCCCGATGCGGTCGGCCAGCTGGTCATGGGTGCAGTTGAAGTCCTTGAGGAGCTGGTCGTAGGCGGCGGCCTCTTCCAGCGGGTTCAGCTGCGCCCGGTGCAGGTTCTCCAGGAGGGCGTCGAGAAGCAGCTTCTCGTCCTCGGTGGCCCGCACGATCGCCGGGATCCGCTCCAGGCCGGCCTCGCGGCAGGCCCGCCAGCGGCGCTCACCCATGATGAGCTCATAGCGCTCGGGACCGATCTGGCGAACGACGACGGGCTGGAGCAGACCGACCTCCTTGATGGAGGTGATCAGCTCGGCCAGGGCGTCCTCGTCGAAGACCTCGCGCGGCTGGCGCGGGTTCGGCGTGATGGAGTCCAGCGGCAGCTCGGCGAAGTGCGCCCCGGCAGGGGACTCCGGCTCGGGCTCGGCCACCGGCACCACGGAGTCCGGGGACTGCGGGCTCGCGGGAAGCGTCGCCAGCTTGGCCGCGGCCACCCCCCGGTCCGAGCCGAGTGCCGGAATGGCGCCGGGGGAGCTGGTCACCGTGGCGGCGCCAGCTCCGGCGGTCGGCACCTGTCGCTCCTGGGGAGCAGCCGGAATCAGCGCACCGAGCCCACGCCCCAATCCCCTACGTCGCTCGCTCACTGGATCCCCTCCGACATTCGCTGGTTGTTCTGGTGGCCCACGTGCGGGTGTCCCCCATGGGCCTGACTGGCGTCATAGGCGATGTCGACGCCACGCAGCGCGATCTCGCGCGCCGCTTCGAGATACGACAGGGCACCACTGGAACCCGGGTCGTAGGTGAGCACGGTCTGCCCGTAGCTCGGGGCCTCCGAGATGCGGACGGACCTCGGGATGCTGGTCCGCAGCACCTCGTTGCCGAAGTGGGTGCGCACCTCGTCGGCGACCTGCGAGGCGAGCCTCGTGCGGCCGTCGTACATGGTGAGGAGGATCGTCGACACATGCAGCGCGGGGTTGAGGTGACCCCGCACCAGATCGACGTTCCGCAGCAGCTGACCGAGGCCCTCCAGCGCGTAGTACTCGCACTGGATGGGGATCAGCACCTCGGCTCCGGCCACCATGGCGTTGACCGTCAGCAGGCCGAGCGAGGGCGGGCAGTCGATGAGGATGTAGTCGAGCGGCTGCTCGTACGCCTGGATCGCCCGCTGCAGGCGGCTCTCGCGCGCCACCAGCGACACCAGCTCGATCTCCGCACCCGCGAGGTCGATGGTGGCGGGGGCGCAGAAGAGTCCTTCGACGTCCCGGACGGGCTGCACGACCTCGGAGAGCGGCTTGCTCTCCACGAGGACGTCGTAGATCGAGGGGACCTCGGCGTGATGGTCGATGCCGAGCGCGGTGGAGGCGTTGCCCTGCGGGTCGAGGTCGATGACCAGGACCCGGGCGCCGTGCAGCGCGAGAGAGGCGGCCAGATTCACGGTCGTGGTGGTCTTGCCCACGCCGCCCTTCTGGTTGGCGACCACCATCACACGGGTCTGGGCGGGCCGGGGAAGTCCTTCTCCGGCACGGCCCAGGGCCTCCACGGCCAGTTGGGCCGCACGGCCGATGGGGGTGTCGTCCATCGGAGGCGGTGTTTCACGTGAAACATCCGCCCCTACCGATTCGGTTCGGGGACCGGGGACCGGTTCGGTCATCGGTCCCGCGATGTTGGCGTCGGACCGCAAGGACTCACTCTCCTCGGCTTCAGACTCGCGATGGAGAGAGACTGCCATGCCTTCGGGGTCCGGAACCAGCGAGGCCCGTGGTTCTGTGGATGAATCCACCTCTGTGGACAACCCCGTAACCCTCACGGGGGGTTTCGTCGGAGGTTTGCGGTCCCGGGGCGTGGCGGCCGCGCGGCCGCGGCTGATGATCCCCTGCAGCAGTGAGCGACGTTTCACGTGAAACACGATGCACGCGCCGCAGAGCCGGGACCGCCCGACACTCCGAAATCAGCCCATATCGCAGCAGCCGCTCGCAATGATCAGCGGTGCCGGGCTCAGCAAGGAGAGCAGCAGTACCGGATCAGCGGCTGCGGCGACGGGGCCGGCTGGTCCGGGCCGCCTTGGCCCGCTTGGCCGCGAAGCGCACACCGCCGGGGCTCTCGCCGACCTCGACCCGGACCACGGTGGTCAGCGGGTCCACGATCCCCTCGCCCGCGTACAGCACGGACGCCTCCACCACACCGAGCTTGGAGAGCGCGGCGCGGGCACCGGCGATCTCCTCCTCGGCGGTGTCGCCCTTGAGGGCCAGCATCTCGCCGTAGGGACGGAGCAGCGGAACGCCCCAGCCGGCCAGCCGGTCGAGCGGCGCCACGGCCCGGGCCGTCACGACGTGAACGGGGCCGAGCTTGCCCAGCATCTCCTCGGCACGGCCGCGGACCACGGTCACATGGTCGAGACCGAGCAGCTCGACGGCCTCCTGAAGGAAGGTCGTCCGACGGAGCAGCGGCTCAAGCAGCGTGATCTTCAGGTCCCGGCGGACCAGGGCCAGCGGGATGCCCGGCAGGCCGGCACCGGAGCCGACGTCGCAGACCGTGACGCCCTCGGGGACGACCTCGGAGAGCACGGCGCAGTTCAGCAGGTGGCGCTCCCACAGACGGGGGACCTCACGCGGGCCGATGAGGCCGCGCTTGACCCCGGCGTCCGCCAGGAGTTCGGCGTACCGGACCGCCTCCGGGAAGTACTCGCCGAAGACTGTCCGCGCCTGCTCCGGCGCCTGGGGAAGCTCCGTTGCCTCCGTCACGGGGAACCGTCCTTCCGTACCGCGCGCGTACCGTCCGAGCGCACTGGGTGCTGACTATCAGGCTGACAAAACGCGGCCCCGTCTGCGAACAGACGGGGCCGACGTCAGATGGGGGTTCAGGCAGGGAGCACGACGACGAAGCGCTGCGGCTCCTCGCCCTCGGACTCGCTGCGCAGACCGGCTGCGGCGACCGCGTCGTGCACGACCTTGCGCTCGAACGGCGTCATCGGGTCCAGCTTGACCGGCTCGCCGGTGGCCTTGACCTCGTCGGCGGCCTTGGCACCCAGCCGGGCGAGCTCCTCGCGCTTCTTGGCGCGGAAGCCCGCGATGTCCAGCATCAGACGGCTGCGGTCACCGGTCTCCCGGTGTACGGCAAGCCGGGTCAGCTCCTGAAGAGCCTCCAGCACCTCGCCGTCACGGCCGACGAGCTTCTGCAGGTCGCGGCTGCCGGAGTCGCTGACGATCGAGACCGACGCCCGGTCCGCCTCGACGTCCATGTCGATGTCGCCGTCGAGATCGGCGATGTCGAGCAGGCCCTCGAGGTAGTCGGCCGCGATCTCACCCTCCTGCTCCAGGCGGGTCAGGGTGTCGCCACCCTCGGCGGCGGAGGTGGTGCCTTCCGTCACGGATGGACTCCTTCTAGCTTCGTGGAGGCTTACTTCTTGGAGGAGGGGTGCTTGGGCCGCTGCTGGCCCTTGCGCTGGCCGGAGTTGGCGCGGCTCGGCCGGGCCGGCTTGTCGCCCGCGGCCTGGTTGCCGGCCTTGGCGCCCTTGGCCGACGCCTGCGGCTTCTTCTCCAGCGAGGGAGCGGCCGGCTGGGTCTTCCCGTCCGCGGCCTGCACGTCCTCGGCCTGCGCGTCCGAAGCCCGCTCGTCCGAGGACTTCGACTCGGTCTGCTGGCCGCCGGCGGCCTGGCGCTGGGCCTTGGTCTGGCGCTTGGGCTGCTGGCGCCGGGTGGCGGCACCGCCCTCCGCCTCGACGGAGACGCTGTCGCTCTTGATCACGGTGCCGTCGGCCTGGGCGGCGAAGCCGGCCTTGGCCAGGCCGGCGAAGAAGCGGCGCTCGTTGTCGTTGCGGTCGGCGCCCTTGGCGACGATCGCCTTGACGATGTTCTTCCGGCGGCGGCCGCGGACCTCACCGTGGTGCCCGATGCTCTTGAGCAGGCGCTGCAGGTAGGCGTCCTGGGCCTTGCTGCCCGGGGTCGGGTTCTGGTTGATCACGTACATCTGCTGGCCCATGGTCCACACGTTGGTGGTCAGCCAGTAGACGAGGACACCGACGGGGAAGTTGATGCCCATGCCCGCGAAGATCAGCGGGAAGATGTACATCAGCATCTTCTGCTGCTGCATGTACGGGGTCTTCACCGACAGGTCGACGTTCTTCATCATCAGCTGGCGCTGGGTGAAGAACTGCGAGGCCGACATCATCACGATCATGATCGCGGTGACGACGCGCACATCGGTCAGCGAGGCGCCGAGGGAAGCGACCTTCTCGGCGCTGTCCGTGAACTTCGCGGCCAGCGGGGCACCGAAGATGTGGGCCTTACGGGCGCTGGCCAGCAGGTCCTCGTTGATGACGCCGATCGTCTGGCCGTTGGCGATGCTGGAGAGCACGCGGTACAGGGCGAAGAAGAACGGCGACTGCGCCAGGATGGGAAGGCACGAGGAGAGCGGGTTGGTGCCCGTCTCCTTGTACAGCTTCATCATCTCTTCGGACTGACGCTGCTTGTCGCTCTTGTAGCGCTCCTGGATCGCCTTCATCTTCGGCTGGAGCGCCTGCATGTTCCGCGTCGACTTGATCTGCTTCACGAAGAGCGGGATCAGGCAGATGCGGATCAGCACCACCAGGGACACGATGGACAGACCCCAGGCCCAGCCGGTGTCAGGGCCGAAGATCGCCCCGTACATACTGTGGAACTGGACGATCACCCAGGAGACGGGTGTGGTGATGAAGCTGAACAGACTGGCAATCGTGTCCACTAATCAGGCTCCTTGAGCATTGGGCGAGGTCTCTGCGGCAGGGCTCGTCTCGCCGGAGAACCCGCCCTTTTCGCCACGAAGGGCGGCGCGCAGCATCTCGTGCCAGCGCGGCCGCTTGCGCGGGGGAACATGGTCCACGCCGCCCGGCGACCACGGATTGCACCGCAGGATGCGCCAGGCGGTCAGGGCTGTGCCCTTGATCGCACCATGCCGGTCGATGGCCGTGAATCCGTAGTGGGAACACGACGGGTAGTACCGGCAGACGGGGCCCAGAAGCGGGCTGATCGTCCACTGGTACAGCTTGATGAGAGCCAGCAGCGGGTACTTCATCGCGTGCCCCCTCCCAGCAACCGCTGGAGAGCGGCATCCAGGTCTCGGGCCAGCTGTGCGTGGTCGGCGTCACCGGCTCCGGGCAACGCCCGTACGACCACCAGGCTACCGGGGGGCAGCTCGGTGATGCGGTCGCGCACGAGATGGCGGAGACGACGCTTGACCTGGTTGCGGACGACCGCGCCGCCAACGGCCTTGCTCACGACGAAACCCGCACGCGTCGGGGGAGCGCTCTCCCCAGGCGCGTGCGGGTCCGTTGCACCGCTGTTGCGTAGGTGGACGACGAGGAGCGGGCGTCCGGCCCGGCGTCCTCGGCGTACCGCGGTCGCGAAGTCCTCGCGCCGCCTCAGCCGATTCTCGGTAGGCAGCACGTCATGACCTGTTTAGACAGATCAGGCGGACAGGCTCGCGCGACCCTTGGCACGGCGGTTCGCCAGGATGGCGCGGCCGGCACGGGTGCGCATGCGCAGGCGGAAGCCGTGGGTCTTGGCGCGACGACGGTTGTTCGGCTGGAAGGTGCGCTTGCTCACTCGGGGACTCCAGAAATGAATCGTTGGTGGCGGGACATCGCCTGGCTGTCACCGTGCGCCCACGATTAGCTCGCATACGCTCGAGTGCACCGCTTCGCGATCACATAGGGTGATCTTCGCCCATCGGTAGGCAGGCGGCAGCAGCCATCGACAACTCGACCTGGTTACGGTACGCGCGGCTACGCCATCCGGTCAAACCGGCCCGTCGTCGGGGCACCCTTGTGCACAGGCTGTGGACAACAACTTGAACCACGTCAGCCGCCCCGACTACCGTGGCTGAACTCCACAATCTTTTCCGATCTGTCCTTACCTGTCCTTACGGACTTCGACCGACCGTCCCCGAGAACCACACCATCGGTGGACCTGCGAGGAAGCGTGCCCCGTGGCTGACGTACCTGCCGATCTTGCCGCAGTGTGGCCGCGTGTACTCGAACAGCTCCTCGGCGAAGGCCAACAGGGCATCGAGTCCAAGGACAAACAGTGGATCGAGCGCTGCCAGCCGCTCGCACTGGTGGCCGACACGGCGCTGCTTGCCGTGCCCAACGAGTACGGCAAGCAGGTCCTCGAAGGCCGTCTCGCCCCACTGATCAGCGACGCGCTCAGCCGCGCCTGCGGCCGCCCGATCCGGATCGCGATCACCGTCGACGACTCCGTCGGCGAGCCGACGCCGCCCGCGCCGCCGGCCCAGCCCATGCGGCCGGCCCCGCAGCCGTACGGCAAGCGCGAGACGTACGACACATACGAGAAGTACGACGACTACGGCCGGCCGATGCCGGAGGACGGGCTGCCGACGGCCCGCCCCGCCTACCCCGAGTACCAGCAGCAGCGCCCCGACCCGGGCGTCTGGCCGCGCGCCCAGGAGGATGTCACCTGGCAGCAGCAGCGGCTCGGCGGCTTCCAGGAGCGCGATCCGTACGCGACGCCCCGCCCGCAGCAGCCCCAGCCGACGCGGTACGACGAGCGCCCCGCGTACGAGCAGCCGCAGCGCCCCGAGCGGACGGAGCTGCCGGACACGGAGGGACCGGTCCCGGGCCGCGGGCCGCGTCCCGGCGTCCCCGGCGGCGGCGTGTCCGGGCCGTCCGGCTCCGGCTCGTCCGGCCAGGGCGGCGGCACCGGCGCACCCGGTGAGCAGCACGCCCGGCTGAACCCCAAGTACCTCTTCGACACCTTCGTCATCGGTTCCTCGAACCGCTTCGCGCACGCGGCGGCGGTCGCCGTCGCGGAGGCGCCGGCGAAGGCGTACAACCCCCTCTTCATCTACGGCGAGTCCGGGCTCGGCAAGACCCATCTGCTGCACGCGATCGGTCACTACGCGCGGAGCCTCTACCCGGGCACCCGGGTGCGGTACGTGAGCTCGGAGGAGTTCACCAACGAGTTCATCAACTCGATCCGTGACGGCAAGGGCGACGCGTTCCGCAAGCGCTACCGGGACGTGGACATCCTGCTGGTCGACGACATCCAGTTCCTCGCGAGCAAGGAGTCGACGCAGGAGGAGTTCTTCCACACCTTCAACACGCTCCACAACGCCAACAAGCAGATCGTGCTGTCCTCGGACCGGCCGCCCAAGCAGCTGGTGACCCTGGAGGACCGGCTCCGCAACCGCTTCGAGTGGGGCCTGACCACGGACGTGCAGCCGCCGGAGCTGGAGACGCGCATCGCGATCCTCCGCAAGAAGGCGGTGCAGGAGCAGCTGAACGCGCCGCCGGAGGTGCTGGAGTTCATCGCGTCCCGGATCTCGCGGAACATCCGCGAGCTGGAGGGGGCGCTGATCCGGGTGACGGCGTTCGCGAGCCTCAACCGGCAGCCGGTGGACCTGGGGCTCACCGAGATCGTCCTCAAGGACCTGATCCCGGGCGGCGAGGACACGGCCCCGGAGATCACCGCAGGCGCGATCATGGCGGCGACCGCCGACTACTTCGGTCTGACGGTGGAGGACCTGTGCGGCTCGTCCCGCAGCCGGGTCCTGGTCACCGCCCGGCAGATCGCCATGTACCTGTGCCGCGAGCTCACGGACCTGTCGCTGCCGAAGATCGGCGCGCAGTTCGGCGGCCGCGACCACACTACGGTGATGCACGCGGACCGCAAGATCCGCGCGCTGATGGCGGAGCGGCGCTCCATCTACAACCAGGTCACCGAGCTGACCAACCGCATCAAGAACGGCTGACGACGGCCCCTCACAGGGCTCAGAAGGGCGCTCCGGACACCTCCCGGGGCGCCCTTCGGCGTTCCCGGAGGGCCCTTCGGCGTTCCCGGCGGGCCGCCGGCGCAAGGCCGCTGTTCGATTACTCCGTTCCGGTGGCGGGTTCTCCACAGATTGGGGGATGATCTCCCGTCCACAGGGTGGGGACTTCCGAGTTATCCGGATTGCATCCACAGGCAGCCCTGGTGACACAGCATCATCCCAGCTCAGAGCCTTGTGGAATTGTTGGCAACCGATCTCCACAGCCTGTGGACGAAAGATCCGTCCACAGGGGCCCCACTCGGTTGTCCACCGGCAACCCACAGGGCGACGGCGGTTGCCCACAGCTTCTCCACACCGCTGTCCACTGTTCGGCAACGAAACACCCGCGCTCACTGGGGCGAGTGAAAGCCGTCACACCAAGGGAGACGTTTGGGCTGTGGGGAACCTGGGGAAAGCTGGGGACAGCACTGGGGAGAACTCCCCATGCCCTGTGAATCGGGTGTGCAGAACTTTGCTGTGTCCACAGCGCACCCCGGTTGTCCACCGGTCCCATGCACAGGCGCAGTGGACAAAAAACCGGCCTTGACCTGCGCAGACGACGTTATCCACGGTTTCCACAGGCCCTACTACTACTCCCACTCATAGTTAGCTCGGAATCCGCTTCGAAGTGGGGTGTGTGGACAACTCGAGCCCGGAGCCTCGGCGACCTCTTGTCGCGACTTGACCCCGAGCCGCACCGAGTGTCGGTGGCGTACGTCAGACTGGATCCCGCAGTCGACGAAGAGCCAGCAACAAGCAGGAGGCGGTTCCGGTGAAGATCCGGGTGGAGCGCGATGTACTCGCGGAGGCGGTGGCGTGGGTGGCCCGCAGCCTTCCGGCCCGTCCGCCGGCGCCCGTTCTCGCGGGCCTTCTGCTGAAGGCCGAGGACGGCGCGCTGAGCTTCTCCAGCTTCGACTACGAGGTCTCGGCCCGCGTCTCCGTCGAGGCGGAGGTCGAGGAGGACGGCACCGTCCTGGTCTCCGGCCGCCTGCTCGCCGACATCTGCCGCGCCCTCCCCAACCGTCCGGTGGAGATCTCCACAGACGGTGTACGGGCGACCGTGGTCTGCGGCTCCTCCCGCTTCACCCTCCACACCCTGCCTGTGGAGGAGTACCCGGCGCTGCCCGAGATGCCCACCGCGACCGGCACGGTCCCCGGTGAGGTCTTCGCCTCCGCCGCCGCGCAGGTGGCCATCGCCGCCGGCCGTGACGACACGCTGCCCGTCCTCACCGGTGTGCGCATCGAGATCGAGGGCGACACCGTCACCCTGGCCTCCACCGACCGCTACCGCTTCGCGGTCCGCGAGTTCCTGTGGAAGCCGGAGTCCCCGGACGCCTCCGCCGTGGCCCTGGTGCCCGCGAAGACCCTCCTGGACACCGCCAAGGCGCTGACCAGCGGTGACACGGTGACCCTGGCGCTCTCCGGCTCCGGCAAGGGCGAGGGCCTGATCGGTTTCGAGGGCGCGGGCCGCCGCACCACCACCCGCCTCCTCGAAGGCGACCTGCCGAAGTACCGGACGCTCTTCCCCACCGAGTTCAACTCGGTCGCGGTGATCGAGACCGCCCCCTTCGTCGAGGCCGTCAAGCGCGTCGCCCTGGTGGCCGAGCGCAACACCCCGGTCCGGCTCAGCTTCGAGCAGGGCGTGCTCATCCTGGAGGCCGGCTCCAGCGACGACGCACAGGCTGTGGAGCGCGTCGACGCACAGCTCGACGGCGACGACATCTCGATCGCCTTCAACCCGACCTTCCTCCTGGACGGTCTGAGCGCGATCGACTCCCCGGTCGCCCAGCTCTCCTTCACGACCTCCACCAAGCCGGCCCTCCTGAGCGGCAAGCCGGCGGTCGACGCCGAGGCGGACGAGGCGTACAAGTACCTGATCATGCCGGTGCGCCTGAGCGGCTGACGCCGGGACACGGTCGTCGACTGAGCGGCTGACCCCACAGGTGTGCACGCGGGTCCGGGCGTAGGCTCGGACCCGGGTAAACCGCACACGACGCTTAAGGAATCTCTGATGGAGCTCGGTCTCGTCGGTCTCGGCAAGATGGGCGGCAACATGCGCGAGCGCATTCGCCGCGGCGGCCACACCGTCATCGGATACGACCGCAACCCGGACCTCGCCGATGTCCACAGCCTGGAAGAGCTTGTGGGCAAGCTCAAGGGTCCGCGCGTCGTGTGGGTCATGGTCCCCGCCGGTGCGGCGACCCAGTCGACCATCGACGAGCTGGCCGAGCTGCTCTCCCCCGGCGACATCGTCGTGGACGGCGGCAACTCCCGCTGGACCGACGACGAGAAGCACGCCGAGGAGCTGGCCGCCAAGGGCATCGGGTTCGTCGACTGCGGCGTCTCCGGCGGCGTCTGGGGCCTGGAGAACGGCTACGCGCTGATGTACGGCGGCGACGCCGAGCACGTGGCCCGGGTCCAGCCGATCTTCGACGCGCTCAAGCCCGAGGGCGAGTTCGGCTCGGTCCACGCGGGCAAGGTCGGCGCCGGCCACTTCGCGAAGATGGTCCACAACGGCATCGAGTACGCGATGATGCAGGCGTACGCCGAGGGCTGGGAGCTCCTGGAGAAGGTCGACTCCGTCACCGACGTCCGCGAGGTCTTCCGCTCCTGGCAGGAGGGCACCGTCATCCGCTCGTGGCTGCTGGACCTCGCGGTCAACGCCCTCGACGAGGACGAGCACCTGGACAAGCTGCGCGGCTACGCGGAGGACTCCGGCGAGGGCCGGTGGACCGTCGAGGCCGCCATCGACAACGCCGTGCCGCTGCCGGCGATCACCGCGTCGCTCTTCGCGCGGTTCGCCTCGCGGCAGGACGACTCGCCGCAGATGAAGATGATCGCCGCGCTGCGCAACCAGTTCGGCGGCCACGCGGTCGAGACGAAGAAGTAATCCACAGGCTGTGCACCCCGCGGTGCACAGCAGCCGCGGGGAAGGTCGGCGCCCACCATGCACGTCACGCATCTGTCGCTGGCCGACTTCCGCTCGTACGCCCGGGTCGAGGTCCCGCTCGACCCGGGCGTCACCGCTTTCGTCGGCGCGAACGGCCAGGGCAAGACCAATCTCGTCGAGGCCGTCGGCTATCTCGCCACCCTCGGCAGCCATCGCGTCGCCTCCGACGCCCCGCTGGTGCGGATGGGCGCGGAGCGGGCGGTCATCCGGGCCGCCGTCACCCAGGGCGAGCGCTCCCAGCTGGTCGAGCTGGAGCTCAACCCGGGCCGGGCCAACCGCGCCCGCATCAACCGGTCCTCGCAGGTCAGGCCGCGGGACGTGCTGGGCATCGTCCGGACCGTGCTGTTCGCACCGGAGGACCTGGCGCTGATCAAGGGCGACCCCGGCGAGCGCCGGCGCTTCCTCGACGAACTGATCACGGCGCGCGCGCCGCGCATGGCGGGCGTGCGCTCCGACTACGAGCGGGTGCTCAAGCAGCGCAACACGCTCCTCAAGTCCGCCGCCATGGCCCGGCGGCACGGCGGCCGCTCCATGGACATGTCCACCTTGGACGTCTGGGACCAGCACCTGGCCCGGGCCGGCGCCGAGCTGCTCGCCCAGCGGCTCGACCTCATCGGCATGCTGCGGCCGCTCGCCGACAAGGCGTACGAGCAGCTGGCGCCGGGCGGCGGGCCGGTCCAGCTGGAGTACAAGCCGTCCGCGCCCGGCGACGGGCACACCCGCGAGGAGCTGTACGGGCAGCTGATCGCCGCCCTCGCCGACGTACGCAAGCAGGAGATCGAGCGCGGCGTCACGCTCGTCGGTCCGCACCGCGACGACCTGCTGCTCAAGCTCGGCGACCTGCCGGCCAAGGGGTACGCGAGCCACGGCGAGTCCTGGTCGTACGCGCTGGCGCTGCGGCTCGCCTCGTACGACCTGCTGCGCGCGGAGGGCAACGAGCCGGTGCTCGTGCTCGACGACGTCTTCGCGGAGCTGGACGCGCGGCGCCGGGAACGGCTCGCGGAGCTGGTGGCGCCGGGGGAGCAGGTGCTCGTCACGGCGGCGGTGGACGACGACGTGCCGGGGGTGCTGACGGGGACGCGGTACGCGGTCTCCGGCGGCGAGGTGGAGCGGGTGGTGCAGGGATGAGCGACGAGATTTCCCCACAGCCTGTGGACAAGTCCGCGAGCTCCGCGGTCCCGGCGACCCCGGCGGTCCCCGAGCCCTCCGGCGTCGACCTCGCGCGGGTCGCGCTGCGCGCCGCCAAGGAGCAGGCGAGGGCCCGGGGCGCGGCCGCGGCGCAGAAGAAGCAGGCCCGGCGCGGCGGCGGCCTGCGCTCCGGCGCGCGCGCCGACGGGCGCGACCCGATGGCGCTCGGCGCCGCGATCAACCGGCTGATCACCGAGCGCGGCTGGGAGACGCCGGCGGCGGTGGGCGGCGTCATGGGGCGGTGGCCGCAGATCGTGGGCGAGGACCTCGCGAAACACTGCGTACCGCTGAAGTACGACGAGGACCCGGAGGAGCGGGTGCTCACCGTGCAGTGCGACTCGACGGCATGGGCGACGCAATTGCGGTTGCTGGCGCCGAGGCTGGTGGCGCGGCTGAACGAGGACCTGGGGCACGGGACCGTGCGGATGATCAAGGTGCTGGGGCCGGGTGGGCCGCGGCGGGGGTACGGCCCCCTGCGCGCGCCCGGGTCCACGGGGCCGGGCGACACGTACGGCTGAGCCGGGCCGAGCCGGCGGCGCAGGCCCGCCGGGGCGCGGGTCCGCCGGCGGCGCAGGTCCGCCGGGGCGCGGGTCCAAGCGAAGGGCGCCTGCGCGGGGGTTTGTGCCCACCGTCCCCCCCCCGGACTCCGTCCGGGGGGACCCCCGGCCCCAGCGGGACGGATGCCCACAAACCGTGGGCCACGAAACGGGTCGCCACTACGCGCTACGACCCGAAGCGCTAGGTGGCCGTCAGGGGCGTCTGGAGCCCCTCTCCGGATATGGGGAGTCGTCTCGGGCCCGGCTAGGGCGGCACATGAGCATTCAGGGACCGGCAAACCCCCATGACTGTCAGTGGTACCGGTAGACTGGAAGACAATCCCGCCACCCTGCGGAACATGTCGAACGACGCAGCCGCTCCCGTACGTCCGGAGAACGGCCTGTGCTGTGCCAGAAAGGGCGCTTCGTGGCCGATTCCGGCAACCCCAACGAGAACAACCAGTACACCGCCAGCAACATCCAGGTCCTCGAGGGCCTGGATGCCGTGCGCAAGCGCCCTGGCATGTACATCGGCTCGACCGGTGAGCGCGGTCTGCACCACATGGTGCAGGAGGTCGTCGACAACTCGGTCGACGAAGCCCTGGCCGGGCACGCGGACACCATCGACGTGACGATCCTCGCCGACGGCGGCGTGCGCGTCGTCGACAACGGCCGTGGCATCCCGGTCGGCATCGTCGAGTCCGAGGGCCGGCCGGCGGTCGAGGTCGTGCTGACCGTGCTGCACGCCGGCGGCAAGTTCGGCGGCGGCGGTTACGCGGTCTCCGGCGGTCTGCACGGCGTCGGCGTCTCCGTCGTCAACGCCCTCTCCACCAAGGTCTCGGTGGAGATCAAGACCGACGGCCACCGCTGGACGCAGGACTACAAGATGGGCGTCCCGACCGCGCCCCTCGCGAAGCACGAGGAGACCGACGAGACGGGCACCTCGGTCACCTTCTGGGCCGACCCGGACATCTTCGAGACGACCGAGTACTCCTTCGAGACGCTCTCGCGCCGCTTCCAGGAGATGGCCTTCCTCAACAAGGGCCTGACGATCGCGCTCACCGACGAGCGCGAGTCCGCGAAGGCCACGGTCGGCGCCGACGACCCGGACGCGGAGGCGGCCGCCGAGCCCACGGCCCGTACGGTGAAGTACCACTACGAGGGCGGCATCGTCGACTTCGTGAAGTACCTCAACTCGCGCAAGGGCGAGCTGGTCCACCCGACCGTCATCGACGTCGAGGCCGAGGACAAGGAGCGCCTGCTCTCGGTCGAGATCGCGATGCAGTGGAACTCCTCGTACAGCGAGGGCGTGTACTCGTTCGCGAACACGATCCACACCCACGAGGGCGGTACGCACGAGGAGGGCTTCCGCGCCGCGCTGACGACGCTCGTCAACAAGTACGCGCGCGAGAAGAAGCTGCTCCGCGAGAAGGACGACAACCTCACGGGTGACGACATCCGCGAGGGTCTGACCGCGATCATCTCGGTCAAGATCGGCGAGCCGCAGTTCGAGGGCCAGACCAAGACCAAGCTCGGCAACACCGAGGCGAAGACCTTCGTCCAGAAGGTCGTCTTCGAGCACCTCACGGACTGGTTCGACCGCAACCCCAACGAGGCCGCGGACATCATCCGCAAGGGCATCACCGCCGCCACCGCGCGCGTGGCCGCCCGCAAGGCCCGTGACCTGACCCGCCGCAAGGGTCTCCTGGAGTCGGCGTCGCTGCCGGGCAAGCTCTCCGACTGCCAGTCGAACGACCCCACCAAGTGCGAGATCTTCATCGTCGAGGGTGACTCCGCCGGCGGCTCGGCCAAGTCCGGCCGCAACCCGATGTACCAGGCCATCCTGCCGATCCGCGGCAAGATCCTGAACGTCGAGAAGGCCCGGATCGACAAGATCCTGCAGAACACCGAGGTCCAGGCGCTGATCTCCGCCTTCGGCACCGGTGTGCACGAGGACTTCGACATCGAGAAGCTCCGCTATCACAAGATCATCCTGATGGCGGACGCCGACGTCGACGGCCAGCACATCAACACCCTGCTGCTGACCTTCCTCTTCCGCTTCATGCGTCCGCTGGTCGAGGCCGGTCACGTCTACCTCTCCCGCCCGCCGCTCTACAAGATCAAGTGGGGCCGGGACGACTTCGAGTACGCCTACTCGGACCGCGAGCGCGACGCGCTCGTCGAGCTGGGCAAGCAGAACGGCAAGCGGATCCGCGAGGACTCGATCCAGCGCTTCAAGGGTCTCGGCGAGATGAACGCCGAGGAGCTGCGCGTCACCACCATGGACGTCGAGCACCGTGTGCTCGGCCAGGTCACCCTGGACGACGCCGCGCAGGCCGACGACCTGTTCTCGGTGCTGATGGGCGAGGACGTCGAGGCACGGCGCTCGTTCATCCAGCGCAACGCCAAGGACGTTCGTTTCCTCGACATCTGAGTCGGTCTCAGCTGACCGTACGAAAGGACTGACGACCAGCAATGGCCGACGAAAACACTCCCGTGAACACCGAGACCGCGGAAGAGGAAGAGCCGCAGCTGCGGATCGAGCCGGTCGGGCTCGAGACCGAGATGCAGCGCTCGTACCTCGACTACGCGATGTCCGTCATCGTGTCCCGCGCGCTGCCCGACGTCCGCGACGGTCTCAAGCCGGTGCACCGCCGCGTCCTGTACGCGATGTACGACGGCGGCTACCGGCCCGAGAAGGGCTTCTACAAGTGCGCCCGCGTCGTCGGCGACGTGATGGGCAACTACCACCCGCACGGCGACACCTCGATCTACGACGCCCTCGTCCGTCTCGCCCAGCCCTGGGCCATGCGGATGCCGCTCGTCGACTCCAACGGCAACTTCGGCTCCCCGGGCAACGACCCGGCGGCCGCCATGCGCTACACCGAGTGCAAGATGGCGCCGCTGTCGATGGAGATGGTCCGCGACATCGACGAGGAGACCGTCGACTTCACGGACAACTACGACGGCCGCTCCCAGGAGCCGACCGTCCTGCCCTCCCGCTTCCCGAACCTGCTGATCAACGGCTCCGCCGGCATCGCGGTCGGCATGGCGACCAACATCCCGCCGCACAACCTGCGCGAGGTCGCCGCCGGCGCCCAGTGGTACCTGGAGAACCCCGAGGCCAGCCACGAGGAGCTGCTCGACGCGCTCATCGAGCGCATCAAGGGCCCCGACTTCCCCACCGGCGCGCTCGTCGTCGGCCGCAAGGGCATCGAGGAGGCGTACCGCACCGGCCGCGGCTCCATCACCATGCGCGCGGTCGTCGAGGTCGAGGAGATCCAGAACCGCCAGTGCCTGGTGGTCACCGAGCTGCCCTACCAGGTCAACCCGGACAACCTCGCGCAGAAGATCGCCGACCTGGTCAAGGACGGCAAGATCGGCGGCATCGCCGACGTCCGCGACGAGACCTCCTCGCGCACCGGCCAGCGCCTGGTCATCGTGCTCAAGCGGGACGCGGTCGCCAAGGTCGTCCTCAACAACCTCTACAAGCACACCGACCTGCAGACGAACTTCGGCGCCAACATGCTGGCCCTCGTCGACGGCGTGCCGCGCACCCTCTCGATCGACGCGTTCATCCGCCACTGGGTGACGCACCAGATCGAGGTCATCGTCCGCCGGACGAAGTTCCGGCTGCGCAAGGCCGAGGAGCGCGCCCACATCCTGCGCGGTCTGCTCAAGGCGCTCGACGCGATCGACGAGGTCATCGCGCTCATCCGGCGCAGCGAGACGGTCGAGGTGGCCCGCGAGGGCCTCATGGGCCTCCTCCAGATCGACGAGATCCAGGCCAACGCCATCCTCGAGATGCAGCTGCGCCGGCTCGCCGCCCTGGAGCGCCAGAAGATCGTCGCCGAGCACGACGAGCTCCAGGCGAAGATCAACGAGTACAACGCGATCCTGGCCTCGCCCGAGAAGCAGCGGGCGATCGTCAGCGAGGAACTCGCCGCCCTCGTCGCCAAGTTCGGCGACGACCGCCGCTCCCAGCTGGTGCCCTTCGACGGTGACATGTCCATCGAGGACCTCATCGCCGAGGAGGACATCGTCGTCACCATCACGCGTGGCGGCTACGTCAAGCGGACGAAGACCGAGGACTACCGCTCGCAGAAGCGCGGCGGCAAGGGTGTGCGCGGCACGAAGCTGAAGCAGGACGACATCGTCGACCACTTCTTCGTCTCCACCACGCACCACTGGCTGCTGTTCTTCACCAACAAGGGCCGGGTCTACCGGGCCAAGGCGTACGAGCTGCCGGACGCCGGCCGGGACGCCCGCGGCCAGCACGTGGCCAACCTGCTCGCCTTCCAGCCGGACGAGCAGATCGCCCAGATCCTCGCGATCCGCGACTACGAGGCCGCGCCCTACCTGGTGCTCGCCACCAAGGCCGGTCTGGTGAAGAAGACCGCCCTGAAGGACTACGACTCGCCGCGCTCCGGCGGCGTCATCGCGATCAACCTGCGCGAGCGGGAGGACGGCAGCGACGACGAGCTGATCGGCGCCGAGCTGGTGTCCGCCGAGGACGACCTGCTGCTCGTCTCCAAGAAGGCGCAGTCGATCCGCTTCACCGCCACGGACGAGGCGCTGCGCCCGATGGGCCGGGCCACGTCCGGCGTCAAGGGGATGAGTTTCCGCGAGGACGACGAGCTTCTCTCGATGAATGTCGTCCGCCCGGGTACCTTCGTCTTCACCGCGACCGACGGTGGCTACGCCAAGCGCACCCCGGTCGACGAGTACCGCGTCCAGGGCCGCGGCGGCCTCGGCATCAAGGCCGCCAAGATCGTGGAGGACCGCGGTTCGCTCGTGGGCGCGCTGGTGGTCGAGGAGACGGACGAGATCCTCGCCATCACCCTGTCCGGCGGTGTGATTCGTACGCGAGTCAACGAAGTCAGGGAGACCGGCCGTGACACGATGGGCGTCCAGCTGATCAACCTGGGCAAGCGCGACGCCGTCGTCGGTATCGCTCGCAACGCCGAGGCCGGCAGCGAGGACGAGTACGTCGAGGGCGCCGCCGACGGCGTCGACGCTGCCGACGCTGTGGAAACGGCCGAGACGGCCGTGACGGCTGAGTCGGCCGAGGGCACGGAGCCCGCGGCCGGGGAGTGACGAGGAGCAGAGCGTGAGTGGAGCCACGGGCACCGATCCGGTTGACGGACGGTCCACAGGATCGAGCGGTGCCCGTGGCTCCGCCACGGACTCCCAGGGGGTTTCGGTGACGGACACTCGGGGGCAGCGGCCCCCGTACGACACGTACAACGGGCCGCTGCCCGGCGAGCGCGGTGGGACGCAGCCCCAGGGCCCGTACCACCCGCCGCAGGCGTACGGCACCCCGGCGCAGGGCACGCCCACGGGCGGCTCCGCGGCCGGTCACACGGCGGGCGGGCAGAACGGCGCCTCCGCCGCGCGCAAGCCCCGCACCGGGGCGCGCACGACCCCGCGGACGCGCAAGGCGCGGCTGCGGGTGGCCAAGGCCGATCCGTGGTCGGTGATGAAGGTGAGCTTCCTGCTCTCCATCGCGCTCGGCGTCTGCACGGTGGTGGCCGCGGCCGTGCTGTGGATGGTCATGGACGCCATGGGCGTCTTCTCGACCGTCGGCGGCACGATCAGCGAGGCGACCGGCTCCAACGAGTCGAACGGCTTCGACCTGCAGTCCTTCCTGTCGCTGCCGCGCGTCCTGATCTTCACGTCGGTGATCGCGGTGATCGACGTCGTCCTGATGACCGCGCTGGCCACGCTGGGCGCGTTCATCTACAACCTCTCCGCCGGGTTCGTGGGCGGTGTCGAGCTCACGCTCGCCGAGGACGAGTGACGAGACGAGTGACGAGGGCGGGTGACCCGCGGGTGACCCGCGCATGACGCCTGAGGGGCCGGTCCAGGGATCGGATTTTGGGACTGGCCCCCACGTGCGCTAATCTTCAGGAGTCAGCGAGCGGGACACACACCGCGAAGCACGGCGGGGCTATAGCTCAGTTGGTTAGAGCGCATCCCTGATAAGGATGAGGCCACAGGTTCAAATCCTGTTAGCCCCACACAGAAGATCGGCCCGGACGGTTCACCCGTCCGGGCCGATTGCTTTGTTGATCACGACCCATGTGTAGAGTGGGCGTCAGAAGTCTCCTACGTCAATGAAAGACGAGGTCGCGCGGTGAAGAAGCTTCTCCTGGTCGCACTGGCCGCCATCGGCGGGCTCCTCGTGTACCGCCAGATCCAGGCGGATCGCGCCGAGCAGGATCTGTGGACGGAGGCGACCGACTCCGTGCCCGCAGGTTCGGGTGTGTGAGACGAAACCGTCTGGGCGAGGCCCCGGCCGCTTCTCGCGGCCGGGGCCTCGCCTTGTTCGCGCAAGCGAACGAATTCCTTGCTTTTGTGAATGCCGTGTCTCCGTCTACGCCTGGATGAGCGCCCAGATCCCCACCGCGAAGCACACCAGCGCGGTGACCAACACCGGCACCGCCACCTTCGCGGGAGGACCGGAGCGGCGCGCGGGGACCGTCGGCGCGGTCAGGGTGGCGTACGCGGTCACGGTCGGCGCGTACGACGGAGGCGGCGGTACGGGTGTGGGCGCCGGCCCGGGTTCCGGTACGGGTGCGGGCTCCGGTACGGGCCGCGTTACGGGCGCGGGCGCGGGCCCCTGTACGGGCGCGGGCGCCGGCTCCCGTACGGGCTTCGGTCCGGCAGCCTGCGGATTGGCAGCCTCCGGACCGACAGGACCGGCAGCCTGTCGAGCGGCAGCCTGCGGACCGGCAGCCTGTGGGCCCGCGGCCCGCGGGCCCGCCGTCTGCGGACCGTCGGGGCCGAAGCCGGGCGGCAGCGGGCCGATCTGGTCGAAGATCTCGACCGGTTCCTCGCCGGCCGCCGGCTCGGGCAGCAGCTCGGCCGCCGCCTGCAGCGCCTTGCGCGCCCCCGTGGCCGTACGGAACCGGTTCCGCGGGTCCGGCTGGAGCAGGCCCGCCAGAACCTGCCAGAGGGGCTCGGGGACGCCCTGAGGGGCTCCTGGGGTCCCGTGGGCCAGGAAGAGCCGCACGAGGGCCTGGGAGTCCGGCTTGCGGCCCTCCAGCAGATAGAGCCCGACCAGGCCCACCGCGAACAGGTCGGCCGTGAAGTCGGGCTCGGAGCCCGTCAGTTGCTCGGGCGCGAAGTAGCCGGGCGTCCCCATCACGTGGTGGGTCTCGGTGAGCCGGGGCTCGCCCTTGCGCATGGAGATGCCGAAGTCGGAGAGCCGCAGATGCGGCCGCCCGGTGCCGGTGGCCTCCATGAGGATGTTGGCCGGCTTGATGTCCCGGTGCACGACCCCCTCCGCGTGCACCGCGGCCAGCCCGGCCAGCAGCTGGTCGAGCAGCACGCACACCAGCCGGGGCGGCAGCGCGCCGTAGTCCCCGATGACGTGCGCCAGGGAACCACCCGCCACCAGGTCCATGGTGAACAGGACCTTGTCGTCGTCCGCGGCCCAGCTGGCCGGGGCGAGGACGTGGGGGTGGTCGATCCTGAGCGCCTGCTCGCGGACGAAGCGCAGCAGGGTGTGGGCGTCGCTCTGCTGGAGCACCTTCGCCGCCACGTAGCGGCGGCGCCGGTGGTCCCAGGCCCGCCACACCGCGCCTATGCCGCCACGGCCGACCGGATCGACCAGCTCGTACCGGCCCGCGAACACCTCACCCATCGTGCTGCGCCCGCCCCCCGCCCCGTACTACGGCGTCAGTTCCGGTGTCAGTTCTGGTGCGACTCGTAGTGGGCGACCGCGTCCGCCGTGCGCCCGGCGCCGTACACCCGGAGGAACTCTGCCAGTTCGGGGTGGGCGGGCGCGAGAGTGTCGGCCGCGTCGAGGATGTCGCCGGCCGCGGCCACGGAGCGCAGCAGGGACTGGATCTCCCGGACCACGCGGCGCACGGTGGGCGCGCCGCTGGTGCCCGTGGTCGTGCTGTTGGCGGTGAGCACCGAGCCTCCCTGGGACTTCTTGATCTCGTCCATCCGGTCGGTGGCCTCGGCGGCGCTGACGCTGCCGTCGGCGACCTGGCCGGCCAGCTCCTGCAGGGCCTGCACCCGCTGTACGACGGCGGGGTTGCCGATCTTGGCCCGCTGGCCGCTCATCAGCTGGGAGAGCATGGGCGCCGAGAGCCCGAGCACGGCCGCCAGCCTGGCCTGGTTCAGCCCGAGATCGTCGATCAGCCGGCGGAAGAGCGCCCCCAACGGCTCCCCGTACCAACTGCGCTGAAGCTCCCGGGCTCTGGCCGTGGCTTCCTGCTGCGCTGTATCCATTACCACTTCTCCCCATCCCTGGGTTCGCCACTGCGAACCCCGGTCAGCATCTTACGGAGCGTGGTCGTCTCGGGGGAGTCCCAATCCTTTTGCGGGATACGGGGGGTGACCCGGTACTCTGGTCTCGTTCCGGGGCCTTAGCTCAGTTGGTAGAGCGCTGTCTTTGCATGGCAGATGTCAGGGGTTCGACTCCCCTAGGCTCCACTCCGAGACGCCCTCTCTGACCTGCGGAAACGCGGTCGGAGGGGGCGTTTTTCGAGGTCAGGACCCGGCCGAGGTCGAGGACGCTGAGGCCGAACATCAGGACGCCCAGCGGGACGTGCAGCGCGGGCTTGTGGGCGATGCCGAGGACGACCTGGGCGGAGGCGAGGACCAGGAAGCCGGTGGAGTGGAGGATCGGGCGGGGCGAGCCGCCGCCCGGCCGCCAGGCGAGGACCGCGGCGAGGACGTAGAGCATCGTCGCGCCGTACATCACCCGGGCTCCGACGCCGTGCAGCGTCTCTCCGTACGAGGTGGAGAGCAGCAGTCCGGCGCTGGTGGCCTGGAGGAAGAGGGTCAGGGTCTGCAGGGCGATCGAGACCTTGAGGAAGGTCTCCGTCTTTCCGGTCATGTGGCGTCCTTTCCGACGGTGGGTCCGGTGGTGGCTCTGATGGCGGCTCTGATGGCGGCTCTGACGGCGGCCCTGGTGGGGGCGCCGCGGTCAGCGGAGGGTGAGCGGGGTCCCGGAGGTGACCGCGGTGAGCTTCTCGGGATTGCGGACGAAGTAGATGCCGGTGATGAGGCCGTCCTCGACGCGCAGCGCCATGACGCCGTCGAATGCGCCGTCGAGGTGGACGGCGAGGGCGGGGCTGCCGTTGACGAAGGTGGGCTCGCAGGTGAACGTGGCGCCGACCTTGCGCGAGCGGCCGAGGTAGAAGCGGACGAACTTCTCGGCGCCGACGACCGGGCGCAGCGCGGCCCGCTTGAGCCCGCCGCCGTCGGCGAGCAGGACCACGTCGGGGGCGAGCACGTCGAGGAGGCCCTGCGGGTCGCCGGTCTCGACCGCGCGGCGGAAGGACTCCATGGCCGCCCGGGCCTCGCGCACGGAGGCCGTCTTGCGGGGGCGGCGGGCGTCGACGTGCTGCCGGGCGCGGTGGGCGATCTGCCGGACGGTCGCCGGCGTCTTGCCGACGGCGGCCGCGATCTCCTCGTATCCGACGTCGAAGACCTCGCGCAGCACGAAGACGGCCCGCTCGGTCGGGGTGAGCGTCTCCAGGACCAGCATCATCGCCATGGACATGCTCTCGGCGAGCTCGACGTCCTCCGCCACGTCGGGCGCGGTGAGCAGCGGCTCCGGCAGCCACTGGCCGACGTACGCCTCCCGGCGACGCTTGACCACGCGCAGCCGGTTGAGCGCCTGCCGGGTGGTGATCCGGACCAGGTACGCGCGCGGGTCGCGCACCTGGTCGAGGTCGACGCCGGCCCAGCGCAGCCAGGTCTCCTGGAGCACGTCCTCGGCGTCGGCGGCGGAGCCGAGCATCTCGTACGCGACGGTGAAGAGCAGATTCCGGTGCGCGACGAAGGTCTCGGTCGCCGCGTCCGGGGCTTCGGCGGCCGGTTCGTGGGGTTCGGCGGTCTGGTCCGGGGCTGCGGCGGCGGCTTCGGCGGCCTGGTCCGGGGCTGCGGCGTCGGCGGTCTGGTCGGGGGCTCCAGCGGCCTCGTGGGGTGCGGCGGAGGCGTCCACGGCAAGGTCCTTTCCGTCAGAGGCTGTTGACCGGGTCAGACTGCCCGCTCGGCGGCGGGCTCCGCCATCTCCTCCCGGCCGCGCAGCAGTTCGCGCCGGTGCGGGCCCTTCGGCCAGTGGTGCGAGCCGGGCTTGCGGGCCTCGTTCACCAGGTGCTTGACGCTGAACTCGCAGGAGACCTCCTTGAGTTTGGCGCCGGGGCGGCCGCCGACGTAGAGCCGCTTCGCGGTGTCGTCCTTGTTCGCGAGCTGGAAGACCCCGGCCCGCCGCCCCAGGCTGATGCACATGGCCGGGTACGACAGGTCGACGGGCTCCGGCCGCTCGCCCGCGATGCGGTGCAGCACGGTGTCGGCGGCGTGCGCGCCGAGGCAGCCCGCCCCGTAGGCGCTCATCCGGAACGGCAGGTCGGAGGGGGCCGCCGCGTCGCCGGCGGCGACGATCCGCTCGTCGTCGACGCTGGTCAGCGTCTCGTCGGTGAGCAGCCGCCCGGCCGGGTCGGTGCGCAGGCCGCTGTTGGTCGCGAGGTCGGGGACGGCGAAGCCGGTCGTCCAGACGGTGACCGCGCTGCGCAGCTCGCGCCCGTCGGCGAGCGTGACGGTGTCGCGGGTCACGGCGGTCACCCTGGTGCCGGGACCGTCGAGCACGGTCGTGCCGAGCGCGGCCAGCCGCCCCGCGACCGCGGCCCGCGCCTTCGGGTGCAGATACGGGGCGAGCACCCCGCCGGACACCAGGGTGACGTGCCGGCCCTGCTCGCTGAGCTCGGCGGCCGTCTCGACGCCGGTCGGCCCGCCTCCGACGACGGTCACCGGGGCCTCGGCCGGCGTGGCGTCCAAGGCCGCGCGCAGCTCCCGGGCCGTCTCCAGGGTGACCGGCTGGTGGGCGAACTCGGCGGCGCCGGGGACGCGCGGCTCGGCGCCGTGGCTGCCGACCCCGTAGACCAGGTAGTCGTAGCCGAGCGTCCCGCCGCTCCACAGGTTCACCCGGCGGGCGGCCGCGTCGATCCGGGTCACCTCGTCGACGACGAGCCGTACGCCGGTGGCGAGGACCTCGTCGTACGCGACGACCGCGTCGTGCGTCCCGCCCACCAGCTGGTGCAGCCGGAGCCGCGGGACGAAGACCGCGCGCGGGTTGACCAGCGTGACGTGCACGTCGGGCCGCTGGGTGAGGCGGTTGGCGGCCATGACGCCCGCGTAACCGCCGCCGATCACGACCACCTCGGTGGTGCCCTGCTCGATGTCGCTCATGGTCTGTCTCCTCCGTCTCCCCGTCCGTTTCCGGGGGGTCGGCCTCAAGACACCGGGGGACCTCCCGGCGTGACATGCTGTGACCCGGATCACTTCCGCGAGGGTGGGGGCACACTGGCAGGAGGGGGCAGCTTCGGAAGAGGGTGCTCGGATGGCCAGAACGCGATCAGGGTCGCGCTACGCCCCGGACCGGGGGCTCGCCACGCGCATGGCGACGACGATGTTCCTGATCGGACTGCTGTACGTGGTGTTCGTCGGGGTCCTGATGGTGCTGCTGCGCGGATCCTGGCCCGTCATCCTGCTGCTCGCGGGCGCCCTGTTCGTCGCGCAGTTCTGGTTCAGCGACAAGATCGCCGCCCTGGGCATGGGGGCGCGCGAGGTCACCCGGGAACAGGCCCCGGACCTGCACGGCACCGTGGACCGCATCTGCGCGCTCGCCGACATGCCGAAACCCAAGGTCGCGATCGCCGACAGCGACGTGCCCAACGCCTTCGCGACCGGCCGCGGCGAGAAGACGGCGCTGGTCTGCGTCACGACCGGGCTGCTGCGCCGCCTGGAGCCGGAGGAGCTGGAGGGCGTCCTCGCCCACGAGATGTCCCATGTGGCACACCGCGACGTCGCGGTGATGACCATCGCCTCGTTCCTCGGCGTCCTTGCCGGGATGATGACCCGCGTCGCCCTCTACAGCGGCCTCGGCCGCAGCCGGGACAGCAACACGGCCATCGCGGTGATCCTGATCCCGGTCGTCAGCGGCTTCGTGTACGTGATCAGCTTCCTGCTGACCCGGGTGCTCTCCCGCTACCGCGAGCTCGCCGCCGACCGGGCCGCCGCGCTGCTCACCGGCCGCCCGTCGGCGCTCGCCTCCGCGCTCACCAAGGTGACCGGCCAGATGGCCCGGATCCCGACCCAGGACCTGCGCAAGGCGGAGCCGTACAACGCCTTCTGGTTCGCGCCCGCCTTCTCCTCGAAGGAGAGCCTGAGCCGGCTGCTCTCCAGCCACCCCACCCTGGAGCAGCGGCTCGACCAGCTGGCCCGGATCTCGGCCCAGCTGGGCGAGGGCTGAGGGCTGAGGGCCGGGGACCAGGGCCGATGGGACTCCTCGACAGCATCCTCGGACGGAGCAGGCCGGTACGGCCCGACCTCGACCGGCTGTTCGCGCTGCCGGCCGCCGCGCTCACCCTCCAGGCCGGCACCGGCTACGCGCCCACGGGCGCCGGGTCGGTCTGCTTCGCGGGGGTGGAGGGCGGCGCGTTCACACAGTTGAAGGAGGAGGTACGGGAGCTGCTCGACGTGGACAAGAGGGACGCGGGCTCCCGGGTGGCGTTCACGCAGGACGCGTACGGCTACACCTGGCTCGCCGCCCACCGCCCGGCCGACGACCTCGCGGCGCTGGTCAACGATCTCCACGCGGTCAACACGCTGCTCGAGGAGGCCGGGTTCGGCCCGCACCTGCTGTGCTCCCTGACCGCCTTCCGCGACGCGGGGGCCGCACACGACCTGGCGCTCGTCTACCTCTACAAGCGCGGTACCTTCTACCCCTTCGCGCCCCGCTCGGACGGCTCCGAGAACCGCGACAACACCCTGGAACTCCAGGTCAGGGCGCTGCTCGCGGGTGATCTGGCGATGGAGCCGGAGCTGGAGCGGTGGTTCCCGGTGTGGGGCGCGCCAGGGCTCGGCGGGACCTAGGGGGTGTCTCCGGCCCGATCCGAAAGAAACGGCCTACGGGCGGGCAAAGTGGCCCGCGGGATCAAGGGCTCAATGGACCAGAATTCCTGGGCCACTGGCCCATAAAGTCGTGTCCATGGCGAAAACTCAAGAGGCGACTCCTCGGGCGACTCCTCAGGCGACTCCCCGGGCCACGCACCGGGTCCTGCTCCTGGCCCAGCTCAGCAACTCCGTCGGCGACGGAGCCTTCTACACCACCTCGGCGCTCTACTTCTCCAAGATCATCGGCCTCTCCGCCCCGCAGATCGGCGCCGGCCTCGCCGTCGCCTGGGGCGTCGGCTCGCTCGCCGGGGTGCCGCTCGGAGCCCTCGCCGACCGGCGCGGACCGCGCGGCAGCGCCGTACTGCTCGCCCTGGCGACCTCGGCGGCCGTCGCCTCCTTCCTCGTCATCCGCTCCTTCCTGCCCTTCCTGCTCGCCGCCGTCGCCTACGCCACCGCGCAGAGCGGCCTCGCCGCCGCCCGCCAGGCCCTGCTCGCCGGCCTGGTCGAACCCGGCGCCCGGGTCGCGATGCTGGCCCGGCTCCAGGCCACGCTCAACGCCGGCCTCGCCGTCGGCGCCGCGCTCGGCGGCTTCGCACTGAGCGCCGGGACCCGCTCCGCCTATCTCGCCGTCTTCACCCTCGACGCGCTCGGCTTCCTGCTCTGCGCCGTGCTGCTGCGCGGCCTGCCGCCGGTCCAGGGCGGCCCCGAGGCGACCGGTCAGGGCGACGGGCCGCGGCTCGTGGTGCTGCGGGACCGTCCGTACGCCCTGCTCACCCTCCTCAACGCGGCCCTGCTGCTCCGGCTGCCGCTGCTCAGCCTCGCCCTGCCGCTGTGGATCGCGGAGCGCACGGCGGCGCCCGGCTGGACGGTCTCGGCCCTCTTCGTCGTCAACACGGGCGCGGTGATGCTCTTTCAGGTGCGCGCCGCCCGCTCGGTGACCGGGCTGCCGGAGGCCGTACGGGCGGTGCGGAGCTCCGGCTTCGTGATGCTCGCCTCGTGCGCGGTGTTCGCGGTGACGGCGGCGGCCGGCCTCGGCACCTGGCCGGTGGTCGGGGTGCTCGTCCTGGGCGCGGTCCTCCAGGTCGTCGCCGAGATGCGCCACTCGGCGGGCTCGTGGCAGATCGGCTTCGGGCTCGCCCCGGCCGACCGGATGGGCCAGTACCAGGGCTTCTACGGCACGGGCGTGCCGGTCGCCAGGACGCTGGGCCCGCTGCTCGTCACCACGCTGCTCATCGGGCAGGGCGCCGTGGGCTGGCTGGTCCTGGGCGGGATCTTCCTGGTGGCGGCGCTCGCCACGGGCCCCGCGGTGCGGTGGGCCGAGCGCAGCGCAAGCCGTACTGCGCCGGACGAGTGGTGTTCATCGGAAGAACTGCACGACGACGGCGTCGCTCCGGGCATTCCGGTCGCGCTTCCCCATCATGAGGAATGTACGAAAAGCGCGCAATCCGAAATGAACCATCCGAGAACGCCCGGAACACCCGGAACTCCTGAGGCTCTCGGAACGCCCACACCGGAACCCGAAAGAAAGTGAGGGGTCATGGCCGCCGCCAAGCAGTTCTGGACCGCCCTCGTCTCCGTCCTCTTCGCCCTTCTCGCCTCCCTCGGCCTCGCGACTCCCGCCACCGCCGCCGCCCAGCCCGCGCTCGCCCAGGGCGAGGAGCCGGCACTCGCCGGTGCCGCCGCGGCCGCCGCAGCGCGCCCCGCCGTCTCCGTACCCGCACAGCGGTCCCCCGACTGGCACCGGGCCCAGGGCCGCGCCCTGCCGCCCACGATGAAGCAGCGCATCCGCGCCGAGGCGCACGGTTCCTCCCCCGCCGTCCGCCACCTGCGTGCGGACGCCGCGGCCGAAGGCGTCGACCTGACCGGCCTGGCGCTGGCCGCCACGGCCGGTTCGACGGCCGGTGCCACGGCTGGTTCTTCGGCCGGTTCGACGGCCGACTCCTCGGCCGGTTCTCCGGCCGGCGCGACCGCCCGGTCGGCCGCCGGCTCCGCGGCCGCGTAGGGCGTGGCGGAAGCTCCGCCACGCCCTACGGCTCGTCGGCCTCATCGGCCTCATCGGTGTCGCACGGCCTTCCGGCCTTCCGGCCTCGCACGGCCCTCCGGCCCTCCGGCCCTCCGGCCCTCCGGTTCAGCGACGGTGACGTCGGCTCAGCGCCGGCCCTCGTCGCGGTCCCCGGCCCCTTCCGTATCGGCTTTCGCCTCGGCCTCCTTGGCCTCCACCTCGGGATCGAGGGACGCGTCCCCGTCGACCGACGACGGTGAACTCCCCTCGTCCACCTCGGTGGGTGCGGGCGGCTCGACCAGCCAGTCGGGGTTGGCCTGCTTGTCCCACCACTTCCAGGCGGCGAACGCGCCGCCGACCAGTACGCCGAGGATCAGCAGACCCTTGGCGACGCGTCCGGCCCTCGTCCGGCGCTCCCGCTTCCTGATGATCTTCTGAACGTCCTTCGGCGTCACCTGACCGCGCAGCGCGGCCCAGGCGGCAGCCGAACGCGACCCGGCCTCCTCGTAGAGCTCCTCGAGGACGGGACCGGTCGCGGCGACCGCGTGCTCGACACGCGGAACGGTGTAGTCGGTCGCCTGACGGGCGGCCTTGCGGGTCACGGCCGCGGCGCGTTGCGCGGCTTCGTCGACCCGCGGCGGCACGTGTGGCGCGACGTACGCGCCGTATTGCAGTCGTGCCTGCCTACGGGCCTGCGACGCGGCCTTCGAGACCTTCGGCGCGAGGTAGCAGCGCGCCTCGTGTGCGTACTGAACGGCCTGGTCCCTGGCCGTGCCGGCGTACGGCGCCACCACTTCCGCGGCGTGCAGAACGCTCTCCTTCGCCGAACCTGTCGCGGCGCGCACGCTCTCCATGCGGGTCACGGGATTCCTCCTCCTCGGTGGCGATGTCGGTTTTTCACCTTTCCATCCTTTTCGGAATCATGCCTGCCCGGCCGCTCCCCGGCATGCGGGGCGGGCATCCGGGGCATGCGGCCATGCGAGGATGCGCACGAACGTGTAGTGCCCGCAGTGGTGGAGGAAGGCAGAACGTGGCTGAGCAGCTGTACGCGACCCTGAAGACCAACAAGGGGGACATCGAGATTCGGCTGCTGCCGTTCCACGCTCCCAAGACGGTCCGGAACTTCGTCGAACTCGCCCGCGGCGAGCGCGAGTGGACCCACCCGGCGACCGGCGAGAAGTCCTCGGCCCCGCTCTACGACGGCACGGTCTTCCACCGGGTGATCAAGGGCTTCATGATCCAGGGCGGCGACCCGCTGGGGAACGGCACGGGCGGCCCGGGCTACGAGTTCGCCGACGAGTTCCACCCCGAGCTCTTCTTCGACAAGCCGTACCTGCTCGCGATGGCCAACGCCGGCCCGGGCACCAACGGCTCGCAGTTCTTCATCACGGTCGCCCCGACGAACTGGCTCACCCGGAAGCACACGATCTTCGGTGAGGTCGTCGGCAAGGACAGCAAGGCGGTCGTGGACGCCATCGCCGCGACCGAGACCAACCCGCGCACGGAGCGTCCGGTGGACGACGTCGTCATCGAGACCGTCGTCGTCGAGAGCCGCTGACGCCGGCACCGCTCCGGCTTTCCGGGCACGTTCCGGCCGCCTTCCGGGAACCTTCGCGCCCCGCCCGTCCGTAAGGAGGGCGGGGCGACGTGCTGACCGCGCCCGCCGCCCGCAGACCCGTCCGTCCTCGGAGGACCTCGATGCACTGCTCCAACCATCCGGACCGCGAGACCGGCATCCGCTGCACCCGCTGCGAGAGGCCGATCTGCCCGGAGTGCATGGTTCCGGCCTCCGTCGGCTTCCAGTGCCCGGACTGCGTCAGGAACGGTTCCGGTACCGGCCACGCGCCGCACGCCAACCAGCCGCGGACCATCGCGGGGGGCCGGGTGGCGGCGGACGGGCGGCTCGTCACCAAGATCATCATCGCGGTCAACCTGGCGCTGTTCATCGCGGTGCAGGCGGCGGGCAACCGCTTCGTGGACCAGCTGGTCATGATCGGCTACGCCTACAACCCGGCGCTCGGCGAGGTGGTCGGCGTCGCGGACGGCGAGTGGTACCGGCTGATCACCTCGGCCTTCCTGCACCAGGAGATCCCCCACTTCGTCTTCAACATGCTGGGTCTGTGGGTGATCGGCGGGATCGTCGAGCCGGAGCTCGGCCGGATCCGCTACGCCGCCGTGTGCCTGATCTCCGGGCTCTCCGGCTCGGCCCTGGTCTATCTGCTCGACGCCCCGAACCAGGCGTCGCTCGGCGCCTCCGGGATCGTCTTCGGACTGATCGGCTCCTGGGTGGTGCTCGCCCGGCGCCGGCGCTACGACATGCGGCCGGTCTTCCTCTTCGTGGCGATCTCGCTCGTCTTCACCTTCGCCCGGCCCGCGGTCTCCTGGGAGGCGCACATCGGCGGGCTGGTGGCGGGTGCGCTGGTGACGTACGGGCTGGTGCACGCGCCGCGGGGCAGGCGGGACCTCGTGCAGTACGGGGTCTGCGCCCTGATGCTGCTGATCGACCTGGGGATCGTGCTCGGCCGGACCGCCGCGCTCACCTGAGCGTGGAGGGCTGTGGACGAGCTTCCGCGAAAGCTTTCCCCAGAGTTATCCACAGTGTGTGCCGATCGGGTCACCCTGGTCTGGACATGACCAAGCCCTCCGCCTCTGACCAGCGATTATCGGTCAGAAACGGAGGGCGAAGTGCGTGTACGAACACGTTCGATCAGTGAGCTCGCGGTCGTACCGGCGTCAACCTGGTGCGAGTTATCCACAGATCGTCGTAAGTTATCCAGTGCTGTGCACAACACTGTGGATAACTCAGGGCAGAGCTTTACGGAGTCACTTCCACTGCGTGGAGACGCCGAACCCGGCCGCGATGAAACCGAAGCCCACCACGATGTTCCAGTTGTTGATGGCCTTGACCGGCAGAGTGCCGTCGGTGACGTAGAAGACCACGATCCACACCAGCCCGATGGCGAACATCGCCAGCATCACCGGCGCCACCCAGCTGCGGTTCGTCAGCTTGATGGACGCGGCCTGCTTCGTCGCGGGCGGCGGCGTGTAGTCGGCCTTCTTGCGGATCCGTGACTTCGGCACGAGGGACTCTCCTGTCGATGCGCTGCGTGACCGCGCAGGGAACTGTGGCTGGCGCCGGGACGGGACGGGGGCGGGACGTGACGAAGCGGACCGCTGAGTCCCCCCGGGCGTCCGTTAGCGTAGTGGTTCCGCGGCACCGAAGGGGATCAGGGTACGTTGAGCAATTCCGCCGACTCTCCCGAACGGCCGGGCCGAAGCCTCAGGTGGCGCCCGGTCCGGGTGCTGACCGCTGCCGTCTTCGCCCTCGCCGGACTGATCTTCGTGACCAGCTTCCTCGCCGCGAAGGGCACCAACCTCCGCACCGACGCCTCGCTGCTCCGGCTCTCCGACCTGATCGAGGAGCGCAGCCACAAGAACGCCGTGCTCGACGAGAACGCCGCCGGCCTGCGCCACCAGGTAGACGCCCTCGCCGCCCGCGACGACGGCTCCACCAAGGCCCAGGACGCGCGCCTGCGCGCCCTGGAGAACGCCGCCGGCACCACCGAGACCTCCGGCCCCGGCCTCAGCGTCACCCTCAACGACGCCCCGCCGAACGCCCAGGCCGCCCCCGGCTACCCCGAGCCGCAGGCCAACGACCTGGTCATCCACCAGCAGGACCTCCAGGCCGTCGTCAACGCCCTGTGGCTCGGCGGCGCCAAGGGCATCAGGGTCATGGACCAGCGGCTCATCTCCACCAGCGCCGTGCGCTGCGTCGGCAACACCCTGATCCTCCAGGGCCGCGTCTACTCGCCGCCCTACAGGATCACCGCCGTCGGTGACCGCGACCGGCTGAACAAGGCCCTCGCCGACTCCCCCGCGATCCAGAACTACCGGCTCTACGTGAAGGCGTACGGGCTCGGCTGGAAAGTCGACGAGCACAAGGCGGTGACTCTTCCCGGCTACTCCGGCACAGTGGACCTCCACTACGCGAAGCCGGTGAGCTGACCGGTGGGCTGACCGGGGGGAGCCGGATCCGGTGACGGTGCGACTGGTCGTACGGACCCTCAGCGAGCTGTGCATCACCGCCGGAGCCCTGATCGTCCTCTTCGTCGCGTACGTCATGTACTGGACCGGCGTCCAGGCCGACGCCGCCGTCGCCGGACAGCTCGACACCCTCCAGCAGGAATGGGCGGCCCGCCCCGTCGACCCCGCGCCCGCCCCGCCCCGGGACGGCCGGGCACGGCAGGCCGCGCCCGAGCCGTACACCGCCGGCAAGGGCATCGCCGTCATGTACGTGCCCCGGCTCGGCGCGGACTGGGAGTGGCCCGTCCTGGAAGGCACCGGAACGGGCGTCCTGAACAAGGGCCTCGGCCACTACGCCGGCACCGCCCGCCTCGGCGCCACCGGCAACTTCTCCGTCGCCGGCCACCGCCGCACCCATGGCGACCCCTTCAAGGACTTCCCCCGGCTGCGCCCCGGCGACGCCGTCGTCCTCAACGACGGGACGACCTGGTACACGTACCGCATCGACCGCGCGCCCTACCGGACCGTCCCCACCGACACCGGCGTCATCGACCCCGTACCGCGCAAGTCGCCCTTCCGGAGCCCGGGCCGCTATCTCACCCTCACCACCTGCGACCCGGAGTGGGGCAGCAGCCACCGGCTGATCGTCTGGGGCCACCTGGACGCCACCCGGCCGGTCACGGCCGGTCGTCCACAGGGTTTGGACAGCTGACCCCTGACCGCCGCTCCGACCCGTACTCTGGTCCCCGTAACGAACGGAAGGGGCTGCGGACGTCATGTACGGATGGATCTGGCGGCATCTGCCGGGCAACGCCTGGGTGCGGGCGCTGATCTCGGTCGTGCTGGTCCTCGCGGTCGTCTACGTCCTCTTCCAGTACGTGTTCCCCTGGGCGGAGCCGCTGCTTCCGTTCAACGATGTGACGGTGGACGGCCAGTGAGCGCGCGAATTCTCGTCGTCGACAACTACGACAGCTTCGTCTTCAACCTCGTTCAGTACCTCTACCAGCTCGGTGCCGAGTGCGAAGTGCTCCGCAACGACGAGGTGGAGCTCTCGCACGCGCAGGACGGCTTCGACGGCGTGCTGCTGTCGCCCGGTCCCGGGGCGCCCGAGCAGGCCGGCGTGTGCATCGACATGGTGCGCCACTGCGCCGCGACCGGGGTGCCGGTCTTCGGCGTGTGCCTCGGCATGCAGTCGATGGCCGTCGCGTACGGCGGGGTCGTCGACCGCGCCCCCGAGCTGCTGCACGGCAAGACCTCTCCGGTCACCCACGAGGGCAAGGGCGTCTTCGCCGGCCTCCCGTCGCCGTTCACCGCGACCCGCTACCACTCGCTGGCCGCCGAGCCCGCCGCGCTGCCGGCCGAGCTGGAGGTCACGGCGCGCACCGAGGACGGCATCATCATGGGGCTGCGCCACCGTGAACTGCCGGTCGAGGGCGTGCAGTTCCACCCCGAGTCCGTGCTCACCGAGCACGGCCACCTGATGCTCGCCAACTGGCTGGTGGAGTGCGGCGACAAGGGAGCGGTCGCGCGGTCCGCGGGGCTCGCCCCGGTGGTGGGCAAGGCCGTCGCGTGACGGCCGGGTCGCCGTGGTTCCGGGCGACGAACCCGCCCGGACCGGAAGGCGAGCCCGGCCCGGTACCGCCGTCACAGCCGCCGTACGAGGCGGAGACGGCCGTCTACGGGGCGATACCGGCCCCGGGCGACCACGGGGCCACCGAGCCGCCCCTGGCGCCCCAGGAGGGCTACCAGGCCCCGTACGAGGCCCCGGGCTACGCGGCCCCGACGTACGAGGCGTCGCACGAGCCTTCCGCGTACCAGTCGCCCTCGTACGAGACGCCGCCCTACGAGGCGCAGCAGCAGACGTCCCCGTACGAGACACCCGCGTACGAGACCGCGTACGAGACACCCGCGTACGAGACGCCGTACGAGACCTCGTACGGGACCTCTTCGTACGAGCCCGCCGCCGACGAGGAGCCTCCCGCGCCGGCCACCGACTCGCTCCCCGAGCCACTCCCGGAGCCGCTGCCCGGGCCCGGGCGGGCCGAGCGCCGCCGCGCCGCCCGGCGCAAGGGCCGCGGCGCACCCGAGCCGGTCCCCACCGCCACCGCGGCCGTCGCGGACGGGCAGCCCGCCCGGCCGCTCTCCCGTGTGGAGGCCCGGCGCGCCGCCCGCGCCGCCAAGGAGTCCTTCGGCGTCGTCCTCAGCCGGGGCGTCGGCGAGCTCTTCATCACCTTCGGCGTCGTCATGCTCCTGTTCGTCACCTACCAGTTGTGGTGGACGAACGTCCGCGCCGGGCTGGAGACCGACGAGGCGAAGAAGCAGATCGAGAACTCCTTCGACCAGGGCGGCGACCAGGCGGGCGCCTTCGAACCCGGCAAGGGCTTCGCCATCATGTACATCCCCAAGCTGGACGTCGTCGTCCCCATCGCCGAGGGCATCGGCAAGACGGAGGTCCTCGACAAGGGCATGGTCGGCCACTACGGAGAGGGCAGGCTGAAGACCGCCATGCCCGCCGACAAGCAGGGCAACTTCGCCGTCGCCGGCCACCGCAACACCCATGGCGAGCCGTTCCGTTACATCAACCGGCTCCAGCCGGGCGACCCGATCGTCGTCGAGACCCGCGACGCCTACTACACGTACGAGATGACGAGCATGCTGCCGCAGACCTCGCCGTCGAACGTCACGGTCATCGAGCCCGTGCCGAAGCAGTCCGGCTTCAAGGGACCCGGCCGCTACATCACGCTCACCACCTGCACGCCCGAGTTCACGAGCACCTACCGCTTGATCGTGTGGGGCAAGATGGTCGAGGAACGCCCGCGCAGCAAGGGGAAACCGGCCGCGCTCACCGGCTGACCCCTCACACTCAGGCTCAGGCTCAGGTCATTCAGGACGGGACGACGCAGTGGCACGTGCGCGCAACCGGATCGCCGGAATCATCAGCGTCTTCGGTGAACTCCTCATCACCGCGGGCCTGGTGCTCGGCCTCTTCGTCGTCTACTCGCTGTGGTGGACCAACGTCGTCGCCGACCGCGCCGCCGACAAGGAAGGCGACCAGGTCCGCGACCACTGGGCCGCCGCCGGCCCCGGCGCGCTCGACACCAAGGACGGCATCGGCTTCCTGCACGTGCCCGCCATGGGCGACGGCGAGGTCCTCGTCAAGAAGGGCACCGGCACCGACGTCCTCAACGGCGGTGTCGCCGGGTACTACACCGATCCGGTCAAGGCCGCCCTCCCGCAGGACAGGCAGGGCAACTTCACGCTCGCCGCGCACCGCGACGGCCACGGCGCGAAGTTCCACAACATACACAAGATCAAGACCGGCGACCCGATCGTCTTCGAGTCCAAGGACACCTGGTACGTCTACAAGGTCTACAAGATCCTCCCGGAGACCACGAAGTACAACGTGGACGTCCTCAAGGCCGTCCCGGAGGAGTCCGGCAAGCACAAGCCGGGCCGCTACATCACCCTGACGACCTGCACCCCGATGTACACCTCGGACTACCGCTACATCGTGTGGGGCGAACTGGTCCGCACCCAGAAGGTCGACGCGGCGCGCACGCCGCCGGCCGAGCTGCGGTAACCACCGCGCGGCACGAAGTAAGCCCCGGCATCCATGGATGCCGGGGCTTACTTCACGAACGGGGGTACTCCAGCCGGAGCGGGGCTCCTACTGGCCGAACCAGCCGCCGCCGCTCTTCTCCGTCTTCACGTTGACCGCCTGGTTCGGCTGGCCCGGCGTGCCGGGCTGCGGGTCCTGCTCCTTGACCTTGGCGTCGCCGCCGTTGGGGCCGTCGACGGTGCCGAGCTGGTAGCCGAACGCGGCGAGCGTGGCGCGGGCCTGGTCGAGGGTCATGCCCGTGATCGGCGGGACCGGCTGCCCCGTCGGCTGCTGCGGGCCCTTGGAGACCTTCAGCGTGATCTGGACGTCCTTCGGCTGGCCCGTGTTGCCCTTGGGGGTCTGGTCGATGACGGTGCCCGCGGGCTGGTCCGAGTCGACGTCCTGCCGGGCGATGTTGGTGAAGCCGAGCGTCTGGAGCTGCTGGACGGCCACGTCGTAACTGCGGGTGGTGACGTCCGGCAGGTTCGACTTCTGCTTCTTCGCCACGGTGATCGTGACCTTGGAGTTCTTCTCCGCCTGCGAGTTGCCCGCCGGGTTCTGCTTCAGCACCCGGCCCGGCTCCTGGTCGGACTCCTCCTCCTCGACGGAGACCTGGAAGCCCTTCTCCTTGAGCAGCTCCTCGGCCTTGTCCTGGAACTTGTCCGTGACGTCCGGGACCTCGACCTGCGGCGCGCCCTCCGAGACCACGACGGAGACCGTGGCGCCGACGTCCATCTTCGCGTCCGCCGTGTACGCGGGGTTCTGGCTGCAGATCGCGCCCTTGGGCTGGTCGCAGCGCTCGCTGCCGCTCTGCTCGACCTTGACCTGCGAGTTCGTCGCCAGGCCCTGGGCCTCCTTGAACGTCTTGCCGACGAGCAGCGGTACGGGCACCTGGTCCGCGTTGTCGTTGCCGGAGGTCAGCGAACGGCCGATGAGGATCGCGCCGACGAGGACCAGAAGGCCGGCGACGGCCAGCAGTATCGTCGAGGTGTTCGACTTCTTCTGGCGGTTCTGGCGGCGGCCGCCCGCGCGGTCGTCGTAGCCGTAGCCGCCGTGGTCCGGGTTCATGGGCGGCAGCATCGTGGTCTGCGCGCCCGCCGGCTCCGCCGGGTGCAGCGCCGTCGTCGGCTGGTCGTCCGGGTAGCCGCCGTAGCCGGCGCCGTAGCCGACCGCGCCCAGCGCGGCGGTCGCCGCGACCGGCTGGCCGTCCAGGCACGCCTCGATGTCCGCGCGCATCTCGTCGGCGGACTGGTAGCGGTAGTCCGGGTCCTTGACCAGCGCCTTCAGGACGATGGCGTCCATCTCGGGCGTGATCTCGGGGTCGTAGACGCTCGGCGGCTGCGGCTCCTCGCGCACGTGCTGGTACGCGACGGCGACCGGCGAGTCGCCGACGAACGGCGGCCGTACGGTCAGCAGCTCGTAGAGCAGACAGCCGGTGGAGTAGAGGTCGGAGCGGGCGTCGACCTGCTCGCCCTTCGCCTGCTCCGGGGAGAGGTACTGGGCCGTGCCGATCACCGCGGCCGTCTGCGTCATGGTCATGCCCGCGTCGCCCATGGCGCGCGCGATGCCGAAGTCCATGACCTTGACCTGGCCGGTGCGGGTCAGCATGACGTTCGCCGGCTTGATGTCGCGGTGCACGATCCCGGCGCGGTGCGAGTACTCCAGCGCCTGGAGGATGCCGACGGTCATCTCCAGCGTGCGCTCGGGCAGCAGCTTGCGCCCGGAGTGCAGCAGCTCGCGCAGCGTGGACCCGTCGACGTACTCCATCACGATGTACGGGATGGAGACGCCGCCCGCTCCGGCGGCGCCGTCGTACACCATGTCTTCGCCGGTGTCGTAGACCGCGACGATCGCGGGGTGGTTCAGGGAGGCGGCCGACTGGGCCTCACGGCGGAACCGGGCCTGGAAGGACGGGTCACGGGCGAGGTCGGCCCGCAGCGTCTTCACGGCGACGGTGCGGCCGAGCCGGGTGTCGTGCGCGAGGTAGACCTCGGCCATGCCACCACGGCCGAGCACCGAGCCCAGCTCGTACCGGCCGCCGAGGCGACGCGGCTCTTCCATAGCTACTCCAGCCCTCTCCGTCTGTCCCGACCGCACCCGTGTGTGGTCCGGCGGTGTGCTGTTCGCGCATACGCTACCGGCCGCGCGGAGGCGCTTGGCCCGCCGACCGCCACCTGATACCCGACCGGTACACGGCCCCGAGCGGCCCGGAACCGCTCCGGAACGCTCCCTTCCCAGGTCGTGGGCCGGGCTCCGGCCGCGGGCGTGGTATCGGTCACGGTTCCGTCCGCTTCCGTCCAGTCCGCCCGGTTCCGTCGGATTTCGGCCGGGTTCAGTTCCGGCTCTTGAGCACCGCCTTCATCACGGCCTTGGCGATCGGCGCCGCCAGACCGCCACCCGTGATGTCCTCGCGGTCGACACCGGCCGAGTCCTCGACGATCACGGCCACCGCGACCGGCGAACCCTGGTCGGTCCTCGCGTACGAGATGAACCACGCGTACGGACGCTTCGAGTTCCGCTCGCCGTGCTGCGCCGTACCCGTCTTGCCGCCGACCTTCACGCCGCCGCCGAGGGCCGCGTTCTGACCGGTGCCGTTCTCGACGACGTTCTCCATCATCGCCTGGAGCTGCTGCGCGGTCTTCTGCGAGATCGGGCGGCTGAGCTCCTCCGGCTCGGTCTTCTTGATGACGTCGAGGTTCGGCGCCCGCAGCTCGTCGATCATGTACGGCTTCATCAGCTTGCCGTCGTTGGCGATCGCGGCCGTCACCATCGCCATCTGCAGCGGCGTCGTCGCGGTGTTGAACTGGCCGATCGAGGAGAGCGCGTTGCCACCGCGGTCGGCGTTCTTGTCGTAGACCGAGGCGACGGCGCGGACCGGCACGAACTGCTCGGAGTTGAAGCCGAACTTCTGCGCCATGTCGAGCATCTTGTCGCGGCCGACGTCGTCACCGAGCTTCGCGAACACCGAGTTGCAGGAGATCCGCAGCGCCTCGTTGATGCTGGCGTTGGCGCAGCCGTTGGCGTGGTTCTTCATCGGCACCGTCGAGAGCGGGATCTTCCAGCCCTCGGGGGTGTCCGTCGGCGCGTTGATGTCGGTGATCTTGCCGCTCTCCAGCGCCGCCGCGGCCGTGACGACCTTGAAGACGGAGCCGGGCGGGTAGATCTCGCGCAGCGCGCGGTTCAGCTTCGGCTTGTTCTTGTCCTTCTCCAGGGCGTTCCACGCCTCGGAGTCCTTGTTGTGGTAGCCCGCGAAGGACCCGGGGTCGTACGACGGCGTGGAGGCGAGCGCCAGGATCTTGCCCGTCGACGGCTCGATCGCCACGACGGCGCCCGTCTTCGAGCCGAGCCCCTTGAACGCGGCCTTCTGCGCCTCCCCGCTCAGGGTGGTGACGACGTCGCCGCCCTTCTTCTTCTCGCCCGTGAACATGGCGAGCGTGCGGTCGAAGAACAGCCGGTCGTCGTTGCCGGTGAGGATGCCGTCCTCGATCTTCTCGATCTGGCTGGCGTCGAACGCCTGCGAGGCGTACCCCGTCACCGGGGCCCACATGGGGCCGTCGACGTACGTCCGCTTGAACGCGTAGAAGTCGTCACCGGAGTCGACCGAGCCGGTGATCGGCTTGCCGTCGACGATGATGTTGCCCCGCGCGTTGGAGTAGCGCTCGATCGTCACCCGCTTGTTCTTCGGGTTGGCGTTGAGCTCTTCGGCGCGGGCGAACTGCAGCCAGTTGTCCCGCAGCAGCAGGGCGAGGACCAGCAGGCCGCAGAAGATCGCGACCCGGCGCAGCGGCTTGTTCACGGACGGACCACCTGCGTCATCTCGGCGTCGGGGTTCGGGGCGGGGGAGGGCGCGGGGCGGCGCGCGGTGTCGCTGATGCGGATCAGGATGCCGATCAGCGCCCAGTTGGCGATCACGGACGAGCCACCGTAGGCGAGGAACGGCATCGTCATACCGGTCAGCGGGATCAGGCCCATCACACCGCCGGCCACGACGAAGACCTGCAGCGCGAACGCGCCGGACATGCCCATCGCCAGCAGCTTGCCGAACGGGTCGCGGGCCGCGAGCGCGGTGCGCACACCGCGCTCGATGATCAGGCCGTACAGCAGCAGGAAGACCATGACGCCGGTCAGGCCGAGCTCCTCGCCGACGGTGGCGAAGATGAAGTCGGAGTTCGCGGCGAAGCCGACCAGGTCGGAGTTGCCCTGCCCGAGGCCGGTGCCGAGGATGCCGCCGGAGCCGAACGACATCAGCACCTGCGTCATCTGGTCGCAGGCCATGGCCATGTTCGTGCCCTCGCCGGCGGTCTTCAGACACTCGAACGGGTCGATCCACGCGGCCACACGCGACTGCACGTGGCTCGCCGTGGAACCGACGACGACCGCGCCCGCGGTCGACATCAGCAGACCCATGACGACCCAGCTGGTCCGCTCCGTCGCCACGTACAGCATGATCACGAACATGCCGAAGAACAGCAGCGACGTACCGAGGTCGTTCTCGAAGACCAGGATGAGCAGGCTGATCGCCCAGATCGTCAGGATCGGGCCCAGGTCACGGCCGCGCGGCAGGTAGAGCCCCATGAACCGGCGGCTCGCCAGCGCCAGCGCGTCCCGCTTCACCATCAGATAGCCGGAGAAGAACACGGCCAGGACCAGCTTGGCGAACTCACCGGGCTGGATGGAGAAGCCGCCGATGTGGATCCAGATCTTGGCACCGAACACGTCGGAGCCGAGGCCCGGCACCAGCGGCAGGAGCAGCAGCACCAGGGCCGCGGCCATGGAGATGTACGTGTAGCGCTGCAGGACGCGGTGGTCCTTCAGGACCAGCAGCACACCCACGAACATGGCGACGCCGATCGCCGAGTACATCATCTGCTTCGGCGCGTCCGGGCTGAAGCTGCCGAACTGCGACATCGACCGGGCGATGATCCGCGGCGACTGGTCGAGCCGCCAGATCAGCACCAGGCCGAGCCCGTTGAGCAGCGTCGCCAGCGGCAGCAGCAGCGGGTCCGCGTACGGCGCCCACTTGCGCACCACGAGATGCGCGACGCCCGCGAGCAGGGTCAGGCCGGCCCCGTACCCGAGCATGCCCGGCGGCACCTTGCCGTCGATCGCCAGACCGACGTTGAGGTACGCGAACACCGGGATGGCGACGGCGAACGCGAGCAGCGCCAGCTCGGTGTTGCGACGGCTCGGCGCCTCGATGGCGCCGATGGTGGTCGTGTTGGTGACAACGCTCATGGTGGTGAAAGGCCCCCTACGGGTCTGCTTACTGCTTGCCGCAGTTCGAGGCCAGCTTCTGCTCCTCCGCGGACAGGGTCGGTCCGGGCGACGGCGCGGCCGTGGTCGGCTTCTTGTTCGACGAGCCGGGCGAGGCGGCGCCGTCGGTCGGCGGCGGGTTGCTTGCCTTGTCCGCGGCCTCCGCGGCGGCCTTGTGACGCTCCTCGGTCTTCTTGCACGCCGACGCCTGCAGCCCCAGCTCGGCGATCTTCGTCTGCGCCTTGTCGAGGCTGCCGCCCGCGATGGTGTCCTCGACCTGCTTGCGCTGGTACGCCGGCAGGTACTTGAGTTCGATCTCGGGGTGGTCGGTCTCGACCTCCGAGAGCTTCACCCACGCCAGGTCCTGGCTGATGCCCCGGTACAGCGCCACGTGCTCGTCCTTCGAGCCCACGAAGTACTGCGTCTGCGTCCAGCGGTAGCCGCCGTAACAGCCGCCGCCGACGACGGCGAGGGCCAGCACCAGGAAGAAGGAGCGCTTCAGCCACTTCCGGCCCGCCGAACGCGGCTTCACGAAGTCGTCGTCCGTGTACGCGTCGAAGGAGCCCCGCGGCGGCATCCCGCCGTACCCGTAGCCGTGGTCCTCGCCGCTGCCGGGCGGGCCGAAGCTGCCGGCCGGCGGCTGCTGGTGCGGGGCCGGCCGGCCGAGGCCGGAGGCCCGGCCCGCGGGCGTGTGCATGGCGCCGCCGTCGTGCAGCTGCGGCTGGTTCTCGGCGACCGCGCCCACGATCACCGGGGTGTCGCTGATGTGACCGGCGAGGGTGTCACCGCCGTCGACGTCGAGGACGTCGGCGATGATCACCGTGATGTTGTCCGGGCCGCCGCCGCGCAGCGCGAGCTGGATCAGCTCCTGCACGGTCTCCTGCGGGCCCTGGTAGCTGGCGAGGGTCTCCTCCAGCGTCTGGTGCGAGACGACACCCGACAGGCCGTCGGAGCAGACCAGATAGCGGTCGCCCGCCCGCACCTCGCGGATGGAGAGGTCCGGCTCGACGTTGTCGCCGCTGCCCAGCGCCCGCATCAGCAGCGAACGCTGCGGATGGGTGGTCGCCTCCTCCTCGGTGATCCGGCCCTCGTCGACGAGCCGCTGCACCCAGGTGTGGTCCTGCGTGATCTGCGTCAGCACGCCGTCGCGCAGCAGATAGGCGCGGGAGTCGCCCACATGGACCAGGCCGAGGCGCTGGCCGGTCCACAGCAGGGCGGTGAGCGTGGTGCCCATGCCCTCCAGCTGCGGGTCCTCCTCGACCATCATCCGCAGCTGGTCGTTGGCGCGCTGCACCGCCGTACCCAGCGACGTCAGGATGTCGGAGCCGGGGACGTCGTCGTCGAGCGTCACCAGCGTGGAGATCACCTCCGACGAGGCGACCTCGCCGGCGGCCTGGCCGCCCATGCCGTCGGCGATCGCGAGCAGCCGGGGACCGGCGTAGCCGGAGTCCTCGTTGCCCTCGCGGATCATGCCCTTGTGCGAGCCCGCGGCGAAACGCAGTGAAAGACTCATGCCCACCTGCCCTGTCGGCGCCGCCTGGGGGTGCCGCCGGTCTCGAGCCACACTGCCCACCCTCCGGTCGCTCCGGTCGGGAGCCCGTACCCGCCCTGGCCCGCTGCCCGGGCTGCCGCGCGGTCCTCGGGGCGGCCCGTCGTGGGGACCGTCCCGGCGCGCCTGCTCCGCTCGCTCATTGTCGTACTACTTCCGCAGCTCGATGACGGTCTTGCCGATGCGGATCGGCGCGCCCAGCGGAATCGGGGTGGCGGTGGTGAGGCGGGTCCGGTCGAGATACGTGCCGTTGGTCGACCCGAGGTCCTCGACGATCCACTGACCGTCCCGGTCCGGGAAGATCCTGGCGTGCCGGCTGGAGGCGTAGTCGTCGTCCAGCACGATCGTCGAGTCGTGGGCCCGGCCCAGCGTGATGGTCTGGCCCTGCAGGGCGACCGTCGTGCCGGTGAGGGTGCCCTCGGAGACGACGAGCTTGGTCGGCGCGCCCCGGCGCTGCCGCCCGCCCGCCGCGCTCGGCTGGCCGCCGCGCTGCTGCGGGGGCGCGGCCTGCTGCCGCCCGCCCTGCTGAGGGCGCGCCTCGGCACGGCGGGAACCCCGCTGGGTGACCCGCGTGCCGAACAGGTCGCTACGAATGACCTGGACGGCCACGATGACGAACAGCCACAGAACGGCCAGGAAACCCAGCCGCATGACCGTCAGGGTCAGCTCTGACATTGCCCCCGCTTCACCCTTCGGCTTGCCGGTAAACGATGGTGGTGCTGCCCACGACGATCCGCGAGCCGTCGCGGAGCGTAGCGCGGGTGGTGTGCTGCCCGTCCACCACGATGCCGTTGGTGGACCCGAGATCCGCGATCGTCGAGGGCGTGCCGGTCCGGATCTCGCAGTGCCGGCGCGAGACGCCGGGATCGTCGATCCTCACGTCCGCGTCGGTGCTGCGGCCGAGGACCAGGGTCGGGCGGGAAATCTGGTGACGCGTGCCGTTGATCTCGATCCAGCGGCGCACCTGACCGCCGCCGCCCGCGGTGGGCGCGGGCGGACGGTGCGCGGGCATGGCCGGAGCACCGGGCGGTGGTGCCGCGGGCATCGGCGGAGCGCCGGCCGGAGGGTAGCCGTAGCCGCCGCGGGCCGGCTGCTGCGGGTGGCCCTGGCCGGGGTGCTGGCCGGGGTGCTGGGGCTGGCCGGTGGGCGGCTGCGGCTGTGACGAACTCGACGCGAGCGTGCGGCTGCGCACCCGGTACAGACCGGTGTCGAGGTCGTCGGCCTTCTCCAGATGGACCTTGATCGGGCCCATGAAGGTGTACCGCTGCTGCTTGGCGTAGTCCCTGACCAGGCCGGCGAGCTCGTCGCCGAGCTGCCCGGAGTAGGGGCTGAGGCGCTCGTAGTCCGGCGCGCTCAGCTCCACGATGAAGTCGTTGGGGACGACGGTCCGCTCGCGGTTCCAGATCGTCGCGTTGTTGTCGCACTCGCGCTGGAGCGCGCCGGCGATCTCGACGGGCTGGACCTCGGACTTGAAGACCTTGGCGAAGGTGCCGTTCACGAGACCTTCGAGCCGCTGCTCGAACCGCTTCAGGACTCCCATGGGGCACCTCCTCCGTCGTTGTCGTCCTGGTACTGCTTACTGATCGTATCCACGCGTCGGGAAATCGGCTGGTTCCCCTTCTCTGCCCTGTGGACGAGTGTCACCTCTCACAGACCTTCCGCCAGGCTCTCCCCACGGATCGTAGAGGCGGCCTGTGGACAGTGTCCCGCACCGGGCGTTGGAGCAGGAGGGTCTGATGCGTCACCTCTCTCACCCTCTCCTCCCGTCTCCCCCCCGTCTCACCCCGTTCTCCCGTCCCATCCCTCTCCCCTTCCCCTGCCCTCCCATCCCTCTCCCTGCCTCTGTCCTTGGTCGGTCGGGGCGGGGCCGAAACAACGGATGTGAATCCACGGCCTGCGACGTGCTAATCTTCAGATGTCGCCAGGCGAACGAACCGAAAGGGGAGGGAGCCGGGAGACCACCCAATGCGCGGGTGGCGGAATAGGCAGACGCGCTGGATTCAGGTTCCAGTGCCCGCAAGGGCGTGGGGGTTCAACTCCCCCCTCGCGCACCAGACGGAAGCCCCGTAGGTCCAAGACCTACGGGGCTTCCGCGTTGTTGTCGCCCCGCGCGGTCCGTGTGTTCCGCGCGTCCCGTGCGTTCCGCGCGTTCTCGTCCGCGCGAAGTTCGTCGACCTTCGTCGGTGCGGCGAACGACGAAAGAGGAACGCGGAGGGGTGGGGCCGGTGCCTATCGTTCGGGCGTGGAAGCTCGTACGAAGATCCGCGATGTCGTGAACATCCGGACCGTCAGGTCGTGGCCGGCCGCCGCGTGGCACTGGTTCGTGGTGCCCGGGCACTGGTCGCGCCGCAGGACAGCAGGCGAGCTGGTGCTCGCCGTCGTCATGGCGCTGCTGGCCGCCGGCACACAGGAACTGATCGGCGGGGAGGGCTGGAAGACCGCCGTGGTCGCGGTGGCCTCCGCCGTGCTCTCGCTGGTGCGACGCCGGCTGCCCGCGAGTGTGCTTGTCGTCACGTCGCTCCTCGCGCCGTTCATACCGGGCTTCCTGGCTCTGCTGATCCTCATCGGCTGGTCGGCCGGCCGCTACATCGCGGGCGCCGGGCGGGCGCTCGCCGCCTTCTCCACCGCGTACGCGGTGAACGTCGTGGGCACGCTGCTCGAGGCGTGGGACCAGCACCGGATGCTGACGGTGTCGTTCGTCTCGACGCTGTACTTCCTGGGTACGACGCTGGCGCCCGGCCTCGCCCACCGCTACTGGACCCAGCGGCGGACGCTGCTGCACGCGCTGCAGGAGCGCAACGTGCAGCTGCTGCGCGAGCGGGCCATGCTCGTCGGGCAGGCCAGGATGCGGGAACGGCAGCGCATCGCCCAGGACATGCACGACAGCCTCGGCCACCAGCTGGCCCTGATCTCCGTGCACACCGGCGCGCTGGAGGTCGACCCGGACCTGACCGACCGTCAGCGGCAGGCCGTCGCGGTGCTGCGCAACGCATCGGTGGACGCCATGCACGAACTGCGCGAGGTCGTCGGCATCCTGCGCGACGGCGTGGAGGCCCCCGACGACGGCCAGGGCGTTCCCGTTCTGCCGCCCGGCGACGAGACGGGCAAGGCGGCGCGCGGCACCGCCGGCATCGAGGGGCTCGTCACGGCCGCCCGGCACGCCGGGACCACGATCGGCCTGACCCGGCACGGCGACACCCGGGCGCTCGCGCCGGCCGTCGACCACGCCGCGTACCGGATCGTGCAGGAGGGCCTGACGAACGCGTACAAGTACGCGCCGGGGGCCGCGATCGCCGTCGAGGTGCGCTACGAGCCGGACGCGTTCATCGTCGAGGTCTTCAACGAGGACCCGGCCGAGGAGCCCGTCGGAGTCGTCAGCGGTGGCCAGGGCCTCACCGGACTGCACGAGCGGGCCCGGCTGGTCGGCGGCATGATCCACGCCGGCCCCGCCGACGGCGGCGGCTTCCGGGTCGCCGGCGTGCTGCCGTACGGGGCGGTGGAGGCCGCGCCGTACATGGACCCGTTCGCCGTCCCGGAGGACCACAACCCGTACGCGGCGCCCTCCGACAACCCGTACGCGGCTCCATTCGTCGCGCCTTTCGTCGATGCGGCCGACGACTTCCGGCAGCAGAGGAAGGGGCCCCCGCGCGGCCATCGTGGTCCGGTCGCAGTCGGACCGTCCGACTGGACGGTGAGCGAGCGGGAGCTGGCGATGGCGATGCAGGCAGGCAGGGGTCGGAGCACGGGCGCCGGGATCGCGATCGGATGCGGGATAGCGGTCGCCGCGGTGGTGCTGCTGGTCGTGGCGGCCGGCTTCGGCCTGTTCTTCGGGGTGAAGAACGCGATGAGCGACGGAATGATCGACCAGGGGCAGTACGACGCCGTCACCATCGGCCAGAGCGAGAAGGACGTCCGCGACAGCCTTCCTTCGGGGGACACCATCGCCACCACCGGCCTGCACGGAAAGGGCCCCAAGGAGCCCGAGGGATCCAAGTGCCTGGTGCTGATGAGCGCCGAGATGGGCGACGACCCGGAGGGGGAGCCGGTTTTCCGGTTCTGCTTCAAGGACGGCAAGCTGATCGAGAAGAAGTCGTACGACGTGGTGCGCTAGCGCGGACCGGCGCCGGGAGCGAGCGGCAATCGCCGACTCCGTGGCCGGCTGCGGGGCGCGGCCGGGCGTACCGGTAGCCGGTGGGGAGTGGCTGTGACTGGGGCAAGGGCGGGGCAGCGGATCAGGGTCGTGATCGCCGATGACGAACCGCTGATCAGGGCGGGGATCCGGATGATCCTCACCTCGGACCAGGAGATCGAGGTCGTCGCGGAGGCCGTGAACGGCCGCGAGGCGGTCGACCTGTCACGCGCGCACGCGGCGGACGTGCTGCTGCTCGACATCCAGATGCCCGTCCTCGACGGCCTGTCCGCCCTGCCGGAGCTGCGCCGTGCGGCGCCCGCGACCCGGGTGATCGTGCTGACCACCTTCGGCGAGCGGGAGAACGTGCTGCGGGCCCTGGAGCACGGCGGCGCCGGGTTCCTGCTCAAGGACACGGCCCCGGCCGAGCTGATCCGGGCCGTGCGGGCCGCCGCGGCGGGCGACGCCTATCTGTCGCCGGCCGCCACCCGTCATGTCGTCGAGCGGCTCGCCTCGGGCCGCGAAGCGGCCCGCGCCGAGGAGGCGCGCGGCCGGCTGACGGCCCTCAGCGAGCGCGAGCGCGAGGTGCTGGCGCTGCTCGGGGAGGGCCTCTCCAACGCCGACGCGGGACGGCGGCTCCACATGAGCGAGGCGACGGTGAAGACCTATGTGAGCCGGATCCTGGCCAAGCTGGGCTGCGAGAACCGGGTGCAGGCGGCGCTGCTCGCGCGGGACGCGGGGCTGTAGCTGCCCCGGCGTACTCCTTGGGCGGTCAGGCCCTGGTGTCGGGGGTGGAAAGTCCGGCGTCGCCCGCCGCGTTGTAGCGCAGCAGGTACCCGGCGAAGGCGGCGAGGTCCTCTGCCGACCAGTCCTTGAGGCGTTCCTCGTACGCGGCGAGCCGGCTGGCCTGCGTGGAGGCGAGGACCTGGGTGCCCGCCTCGGTGGGGTGCAGCACCTGGACCCGGTGGTCGTCAGGGTCGGGCCGTCGCTCCACCAGGCCGAGCTTCTCCAGGGTCGCGATCTGCCGGCTGACCGTCGACTTGTCCAGGAGGTAGTGGGCCGCGAGGTCGGTGGCCCGGCAGCCCTTCTGGTCGTCGATATGGGCCAGGAGCGTGTACGAGACCAGCGGCAGCTCCGGGTGGAGCCGGGCCGCTGCGGCCCGGGCCCGGCGGGCGAAGGCCGTCAGTTCCCGCTGGATGGTGTCGAGGGAGGTCTCCCGCGCGCCGCCGCTCATGGTGGCTCCTTGGTGCTGCCGTGGGGGGTGCTGTGGGGTGCTGTGTGGACTGTGGGGACGGGCGCATTCGCGACGTCCACGCTGTCGGTTGTATAGTACAACGGTTCCTTAGTTGTAAAAGCCAACCATGGAGGTTCAGGTGTCCGCAGGACCCACCACCAAGGGAGCATTGCGCCACGTCCTCGGGCATCTGCTCACCCCGCTGCTGATGTGCGTCGGCATGGGCCTCGCCTACCTCGGTGCCTTCCACGCCCCCGAACCCCACGACCTGCGCGTCGACATCGTCGGCTCCGGCCCCCGGGCCCAGGTCCTCGCCCAGACGCTCCAGGACAAGGGCGCCGGCGCCCTCGACGTCCGTACGGTCCCCGACCGCGCCACCGCCACCGCCGCCCTGCGCGACCAGTCCAGCTTCGGCGCGTACATCCCGGGCGCGGGCGGGGGTGCGGGCGCGGGCGCGGGCGTGGGTGCTGGTGCGGGTGCGGGTGCGGGCGCCCGTTCGCCTGAGCTGCTGGTCGCCTCCGCCGCCTCCGACACCAGCGCCATGGCCGTCGAGAAGGTCTTCACCAAGGTCGCCGCCACCCAGGGCGAACCCCTCAAGGTCACCGACGTCGCCCCGGTCTCCTCCGGTGACCCCACCGGCCAGGGCGTCTTCTTCCTCCTCGTCGCCCTGAGCATCGGCTCCTACGCCTCCGTGGCCGTCATCGGCGGCGCCGGAGCCGTTCTGCCCATGCGCGTCCGGGCCCTCCTCGCCGCCGGCATGTCCTTCGTCGTCAGCCTCGTCGGCGCCGTCTTCGCCGGGCCCCTCTTCCACCTCGTCGACCACGGCCTCGGCGGCGTCTGGGCGCTGTCCTGGCTGTACTGCGCGGGCATCCTCTTCGTCGGCGTCGGACTGCACACGTACCTGAAGCGGTGGACCACCCTCGGCGTGATGGTGCTGTTCGTGATGCTCAACTTCACCAGCTCCGGCGGCATCTACCGGCCCGAACTCCAGCCCGGCTTCTTCGGTTCGCTGCACGCGTTCTGGAACGGCGCCGGATTCGTGGAGGGCGTCCGCGGCCACGTCTACTTCGACGGCCACGCGCTGGGCGGGAACGTCCTCGTGCTGGCGCTGTGGTTCCTCGCCGGTCTGGTCCTCGTCGCCGTCGCCGGACTCACCGAGAGCCGCCGCCGGGCCGCTGCCGTGCCCGCGCCCCGCGCCGAGACCACCGTCGCTGCTTCTGCTTCTGCTTCTGCTTCTGTGTCTGCTTCTGCTGCCGCCGAGGCCGAGGAGGAGATGGAGGAAGCGGTCGGCGTCTGAGCACTGCGAACCGTCCGCCGAAGTTGTCCACAGGCCGTTGTCCACAGGGGGAGACGGCCTGATGGCCCCGGCTGTACCGTCATGCCCAGTCGACCGAGTTGATGTTGCTCAGCCGGCCGGCACAGGCACGATCGCGAACAGCGGGGGAGGGCGTCCGATGGACGAGACCACGACAGCGGTACCGGAGCAGCGCGGGCACGAGCACACCGCGGACCGTGCCGCCGTCATCACGGTCGGCGCCGCCGTCACGAGCGGCGGCGGCAGCGGCACGGCCGGCCCGGCCCGTATCCCGCACGTTCCCGGCTTCGCCCGACGCACCGCCGGCGCCGCCGCGGCCGACGGGACCACCGCCACCGCCCGGCAGCGGGGCAAGGAGCTCCGGCACCGCGTCCCCCGCTCCGCACACGCCCACCTCGCCGCCGTCCACGGCAGGCCCGACGCCGTGGCCGCCGTCGAGGAGTCCAGCCGGGGCCGCGTACCCGAACTCGCGCCCATCAGGGTCGGCCGCATGGCGGCCAGCCCCTTCGCCTTCCTCCGCGGCTCCGCCGGACTCATGGCCCACGACCTCACCGGCGCCCCCGTCACCGGCATCGCCGCCCAACTGTGCGGAGACGCCCACGCCGCCAACTTCGGCCTCTACGGCGACGCCCGAGGACGACTCGTCATCGACCTCAACGACTTCGACGAGACCGTCGTCGGCCCCTGGGAATGGGACCTCAAACGGCTCGCCACCTCCCTCGTCCTCGCCGGACGCGAGGCCGGAGCCGACGAGGACACCTGCCGCGCCGCCGCCTTCGACACCGTCGGCGCCTACCGCCGCACCATGCGGCTGCTCGCCAAGCTCCCCGCCCTCGACGCCTGGAACGCCATCGCCGACGAGGAACTCGTCTCCCACACCGACGCCCGCGACCTCATAGGCACCCTCGAACGCGTCGAGGCCAAGGCCCGCAACAACACCAGCGCACGGTTCGCCGCCCGCTCCACCGAAGCCGTCGCCGACACCGACGGCGGCGGCAGACGCTTCGTCGACGCGCCCCCCGTGCTGCGCCGGGTCGGCGACGCCGAGGCCGCAGCCGTCGCCGCCGCCCTCGGCCCCTACCTGGACACCGTCTCCGAGGACCGGCGGCCCCTGCTCGCCCGGTACGCCATCCACGACGTGGCCTTCCGTGTCGTCGGCACCGGCAGCGTCGGCACCCGCTCCTACGTGGTGCTCCTCCTGGACCACCGCGGCGAACCACTGGTCCTCCAGGTCAAGGAGGCCCGACCCTCCGCACTCCTGCCCCACCTGCCGGCCGTCGGCTTCACCACCCCCGACACCGGACACGAAGGCCGGCGCGTGGTGCTCGGACAGAAGCGGATGCAGGTCGTCAGCGACATCCTGCTGGGCTGGACCACGGTCGAGGGCCGGCCCTTCCAGGTACGGCAGTTCCGCAACCGCAAGGGCAGCGTCGACCCCGCCGCCCTCACCGCCGACCAGTTCGACGACTACGGCCGCATGACCGGTGCCCTGCTCGCCCGCGCCCATGCCCACAGCGCGGACCCGCGCCTGATAGCCGGCTACTGCGGCAAGAACGAGGAACTCGACGACGCCGTCGCCACCTTCGCCGTCACCTACGCGGACCGCACGACCGCGGACCACGCCGACCTCCTGTCGGCCATCCGCACGGGCCGCATAGCGGCGGAGACGGGCGTCTGAGTCGGCGACGCCCGGCTCCGGACGCAGATCCGGATCCAGAGCAGGAGCCAGAGCAAGACCAAGATCGG
>NZ_JBSGBF010000055.1:0-52205 GCF_053601115.1 Streptomyces sp. NPDC004788 | reverse complement strand
GAACCAGTCCGGGAACATGTTCTCGAAGAGCTGCGGGATGGCGAGCTGGCCGTTGGTCACCTTCACCCCGGCGGCGATCGCCATGAAGCCGAGCACCGCGAGCAGACCCAGCATGAGGGTGTAGAGGGGCATCACTGTCGTGTTCCTGCGGATCACCTCGCGACTCTTGGAGGAGAGCGTCGCGGTGATCGAGTGCGGGTACATGAACATGGCCATGGCCGAGCCGAGCGCGAGGGTCGCGTACGTCCACTGCGCGTTGGGGCCGCTGATCAACGCCCCCTTCGGTTTTCCCGTGGCCGGGTTGGTCTGTGCGTATGCCTCGCCGGCCTTGGCGAAGATCTCGTCGAAGCCGCCTAGCTTGATCGGGATGTAGATGATCGCCACGGTGATCACCAGGTAGATGAGCCCGTCCTTGACGAAGGCGATCATCGCGGGGGCGCGCAGACCGGACGAGTAGGTGTACGCCGCGAGGACACCGAAGGCCAGAAGAAGCGGCAGGTCCTTCACGAACCAGTTGGTGTTCTCACCGCCGCCGACGCCCATCACGTCCAGCACGGCCTGGATGCCGACCAGCTGCAGCGCGATGTACGGCATGGTCGCCAGGATCCCCGTGAAGGCGACCGCCAGCGACAGGCCCTTGGAGCCGTACCGGCCCCGGACGAAGTCCGCTGTTGTCACGTACCCGTGCTTGTGCGACACCGACCACAGGCGGGGCAGGAAGGTGAAGATCAGCGGGTACACCAGGATCGTGTACGGCACGGCGAAGAAGCCGGCCGCGCCCGCCGCGTAGATCGCCGCCGGGACGGCGACGAAGGTGTACGCGGTGTAGACGTCGCCGCCCAGCAGGAACCAGGTGATCCATGTCCCGAACGACCGTCCGCCCAGGCCCCATTCGTCGAGGCTCTGCTCGTTCTCGGCCCGGCGCCAGCGCGCGGCGCGGAAGCCCATGACCGTCACGGCCAGGAAGAAGAGGACGAAGACGCCGAGCGCGACGCCGTTCACGCCGTCGGTCATTTCGGTGTCCCTTCCCTGCGAGGTGCGGTGGCGGTTTCGTGCATGGGGCGGCTCCAGGGTTGTTGCGAGGGACGGGAGAACCCGCCGGGTGGACACCGAGGGCGTGTCCACCCGGCGGGTGGCTTGTGATGGCTGAGGAGTGCGTCAGGCCCGGGCGGGCTCGCGCTGCGCGGTCTCGGTGACCGCGTCCGACGCGGTTGCGTCCGATGTGGCCGCGGGAGGGACGTCCAGGATCTGGTGCTCCATGCGGTCGGGAATCGCCCAGCGGTAGAGCGGCACCGCGGCGGCCGTGGTGAGGACGGCGACCAGCACGAGCATGGAGAAGATCTCAGGGGTGATCATCCCCTGGGCGAGACCGATGTTGATGAAGATGAGGATCATCAGCCCCCGCGCGTTCATCAGACCGCCGACGGCCCACGACTCGCGCCAGGAGAAGCCGACGGCGCGCATGGCCGCGGCGCAGCCCAGGTACTTGCCGATGAAGCCGGCCGCGAGGATCGCGAGGAAGGGCAGGATCATCCCCCAGCCCGCGATGCCTCCCAGCTCGGTGTTGAGACCCGAGAAGGCGAAGAAGATCGGCAGGAGCAGAACGCAGACGATGTCCATCATCCGGCCGTGGAGGGCCGCGCGGAACGCCGGGTTCTCGGGCATGGCGAGGCCGGCGATGAAGCCGCCGAAGACGGAGTAGATGCCGATGTAGTCGGTGAACAGGCCGGCGAGGAGCACGATGCCGACGACGATGTACATCTCCTCGAAGCCGAAGGTGCCGGTGCGCTGGACGCGGTCGCCGAGCGGGCGCAGCAGCTTCTTGACGCCGAAGAGCATCACGGCGGCGAAGGCCGCGGTGAGGCCGATGGTCTTGAACACCTGCATCGCTCCGGCGCCCGTGTGCATGGCGGACAGGACGGCCAGGAAGCACCAGGCCGCGGCGTCGTCGATGGAAGCGCCGAGGAGGGTCAGGCGCCCGAGGCGCGTGTTCTGCGTACGCCGCTCGTACAGGATGCGGGCGAGCATGGGAAAGGCGGTGATGGACAGGGCGCCGCCGATGAAGAGGGCGAACTCGAAGGGGGTGACGTCCGGCTTGGAGAGCCGGTCGTACAGGAGGTAGCCCGCGCCGGCACCGAGCAGCAGGGAGGGAAGGATCCCGGAGACGGCCAGGACCGCCGCGTTGCGGGTGTCGTTCTTGCCGCCGTTGGCTCGGTGGTCGAGCCCGGCGCCGACCAGGAACATGAAGACGGTCAGGCCGATGGTGCTCAGGACGTACAGGATCGGCTTCACCTCGGGCGCGAAGACCGCCTTCTGCGCCTCGGGGAAGAGGGCGCCGAACAGGGTCGGACCGAGCAGTACGCCGGCGACCATCTCGCCGAGGACGCGCGGCTGCTTCACGAGGATGGCGAGCCGTCCGCACAGCGCGGAGACGGCCAGGATGACCACGATCGCGGGGAGGACCTTCAGAACGAGTTCGAGGTTCTTGTCGGTGGTGCCGGAGGCCAGTTGGTAGAGGTGGTTGTGCACAGCAGCTCCTGTGGTCATCAGGATCGTGCGGGGACGGTGGGGGTGGAATTCGGTCCGGCCGCGCGCCCGGGCCACCGACGGCGGCTGTCGAGGCCGAGGACGGCGGGCCAGCGCGCGTCGTCCGGGGCGACGACCAGGGACCGGGCGTACCAGCTGTCGAAGAACGACAGCACGAACATGGGCAGCAGGGTCCAGATCGCGACCTGCTCCAGGGGCGCGTTGCCGGTGAGCGCGGCGATGACGACCACCACGAAGATGTTCGGGTAGGTCATGGCGGTGTAGTCGTCGAGGGTTTGCACGTGCTTGCGGCGCTTGAAGAGGGCCGCGACGAGCCGCAGCCCCACGGCGATGCCGGCCGCGGTGGGCGCGTACGTCGTGAAATCGGCGAGGTCGAGCTTGAGCGTGACCAGGACGATGAAGGCGGTGAGCAGCAGGACGGCGACATAGCCGTTTCGCTCGCCGTACTTGGCGGTGCGGATCGGGGAGCGCTGCCTGAGCTGCCGGACCAGGAGGTAGGCCGCCGCGACGACACCGGTCGAGGTGGCGGCGCTGATCGCGACGGCCGGTGCCACGCCGTCGTGGAGTGTGGCGGCGAGGACCGCGGAGAAGGAGACCGCGGCGGCCAGTGACGACAGCAGCACCTGCGCGAACGTCGGCATGATCATGCCGCCGAGGCAGCGGCTGACGGTCATCGCCACGACGGAGCTCGGTGTCGCCAGGAAGATCGCGGCGAAGGCCACCGTGCTGGTGTCGCCGACGTCCCACCAGTGCAGCACCGCGGCGAGCGCGACGGGCAGTGCGAGGTAGCGCAGGGCGACGGACCGCAGGATGCCTCGGTCGGTGACGAATGCGCGTGCGTTCTCCAGCTCGATGCGGCACATGGTGATCACGCTCGCCAGTACCAGGAGCAGGAGCAGCAGGTACGGGGAGGTGGCGAACCGCAGGCCCGCGAGGTTCCCGAGCAGGCCGGCGGCGAGGCCCGCGCAGAAGACGACGGGATGGTTGACGACGATCCAGTCGTAGACCATGTTCATGGTCTCGTTCTCGTTCTTCACGTACGACTCGATGCGGTCGCCGCGCAGCATCTCGGAGTTCGGCAGTCGCAGGTCGTACGACTCGTCGGCGGGCCGGTCGAGGATGAAGCGGCAGATCAGCTCGACGACGTACTTGTGGGAGACCACGCACACCGTCTCGCCCCGGCGCAGTGCGGGAAGCAGTTCCTGCTCGTAGAAGGCGCGGACCCGGTCCGTGAACTGTGCGGCGGTCTCCCCGCCGTGCATGGTGGGGCTGTCGGCGTTCATGGCACGCTCGTACTCGGCGATGCCGTGACGGCGCTGGAGGATGGACTTGCTCTCCAGTGTGTAGCTGCCGAAGTCGCGTTCCATGAGCCGTTCGTCGACCACGACCTCGGGCCCCGTCTCGCCGCGGTCGCCGAGGATGATGCCGGCGGTGTCGTGGGCGCGGCTGAGCGGCGAGACGAAGACGCGGTCGAACTCCTGGCCGCGGTGGCGGGCGGCGACCTTCTCGGCCTGGATGCGGCCGAGGATGGTCAGCGGGGCGTCGCGCTGTCCTGCGATGCGGTGCACGGAGTTGCAGGTGGATTCGCCGTGCCGGACCATGAAGAGCCTGCTGAGCAGCTCCTGTTGGTCCTGGTCGGCCTGTATGGCGTGTTCCATCAGGCGTGGTCCTTCTTCGGGGCGTGCTTGATCTGGCCGGCGTACTCGGAGTCCCATCCGGCGAGCAGCGTGATGTCGCAGAGGTTGTGCACGGCGTGCTTCTCCACGAGGGTCGTCAGCAGGGAGACGGTCCGGCGGGCCTGCTCGGCGGTGAGGCCGAACTCGCGGGCGAGGGCGGCTCCGAAGTCGGCCATGTCGTCGGTGAGGATGGTCCGGTACTTGTCGCGCTCGGTCCGGTTCTCGGCCTTCAGGTACGTGACCGTGTTCGGGTAGGCGGTCCCCCTGGCGTGGGTCAGCAGTCGCTCGCGGAGCCGGGTGGCGTCCGTGTCGCTCGCGCCGGGGTTCAGGTCGGCGACGATCCAGTCGGTGCTGCGGACCAGGCAGTGGTGGACTCCGTCCGGAAGGTTCATGGCTTCCCCGCTGGTCTCGGTCCCGGCCTGGCGCAGCACCTCCATGGCGGTGTCGAAGCACTGGTTGCGCAGGGTTCCGATGCTGAACACGAACGCCCCGAGGCGGCCTCGGCGGGTGGTCTCGTCGCCCTGGCGCATCGGGCCGACGGCGAACAGGTTCTGCGACGTCTCGCCGTTGGCGGCGACCAGCTGCCCGTGCGGGCCGACCTCGATGCCGCGGTGGGTCTTGCTCTGCGGCTGGGCCGCCTTGTGTCCGTGGATGAGCCCGTTCCACAGCGGGTGGTCCGCGCGCTCGTAGTCGGTGTTATTGCCGAGGCAGTTGACGACGTGGTCGACGGTCACGTCCTCGCGGTCGGCGAAGACGACGCGGATCTTCGTGCCGTCCTCGACCAGTCGCATGTCCTGGATGGCGGCCGGGATGGTGCTGACGGTCTTCGGGGCGCCGTTGTAGTCGCGCATCCGGTTTCGGACGACGCTGCCGATCTCCCGCACGGTGCTGGTGCGGTTGGTGACGATCAGGCTCTTGTACCGGTCGAGCAGCATCCGGACGTCTTTGGAGTCCATACGGGAGATCAGCTCGATGACGTACGGTTCCCACGCCTTCATGACGCGCTCGGCGAAGATCGAGTCGGGGGTGCTGTCGCCGTGCTCGGCCAGTAGGTGGGCGTACTCCGCCTTGACTCCCGCGACGACCGTCTCCGGGGTGAGGGCCTCCGCCTCGAGGAACGGCGGCCGCCGGGACTGCCAGATGTCGTGCTCGTGGTCGGTGGGGTAGGTGCCGTGCATGTGGCCGCCGCGCGAGCAGATGAGGATCTGCCCCTTGTGGCCGGCGTGCACGAGGGAGACCACGGTGTCGAAGGCGGAGAGCGCCGAGCCGGTGACGAGCACGGTCTCGTCGGTGCCGATGGCGCGGAAGCGCTCCTGGGCGGTGGGGGCGTAGGGATCGGCGATGAACCGGTCGGATGCGCGGACGCGGTGGTAGAACGGCGCCTGGACGGGGGCGAGGTGGCCGGTCGCGAGGATCACTTGGTCGGAGCGGAGTTCGTGGACGCCGCCGTCGTGGCCGAGGTCGGCGTACTTGACGACGTAGGCGTCGTCGCTGCGGCGCACGTCGATGGTCTCGCCGGTCAGCTCGCGCAGGGTGACGTCGGGGCGGGCGTCGGCCGCGGCCGATCGCAGCCGCTCGGCGAGGTACTGGCGGAAAACGAGGCGGGGCACGACACATGCGACGCCGAAGGAGTGGTACTGCCACTTCGCCGGCCAGTCGGTGCGGTCGGCTTCGCCGTTTACCCACTCCAGGAAGTCCTCCGGGCGCTCGCGGCGCAGGGTGATGCGGCCGGCCTGGATGTTGAGCATGTGCTCCCAGTGCGTGGAGGCGCGGCCGAAGGCGAGACCGCCGTACCGGTATCCCTCCTCACGCTCCATCAGGCATATCTCAAGTGGGGCCGTGGCGAATTGGAGCAGCCGGATGGCGGTGAGGGTGCCGGAGAACCCGGAACCGACGATCGTGATGCGCCGGGGGGAGTCCGGGCGGCCCGCGGGGGACTCCCTCATGGTGCGGGTCTGGGCGGCGTTGTGCATGGCGTCCTGCATGTCCACGGTCCTGTCTCCTTCGGTGCGTCAAGCAAGGCAGGTAGCTCGATGAGTGAGCCGGGGATGTGACGGCGCCAGGAGTTGCGGGCGCCGGCCCACCGGAGCGGCATCAGCATCGAGAGCATCCGGCCTGCCGCAGAGGGTTCGTGGACGATCCTGGACGCGACTGCGTCACTCCTCTCGACGGATGGAACGCGCTTGACAGCGGGGAGTGCCCAACCACTAACTTGGAACGGTCGTTCCGTGTTGTTGTGTTCATACCAGCCGTCCTTGGGGGAGGATGTTCGTGCCGCAGCTACTCGATCCGGGCCGGGCCAGCACGATGGACGAGTTCATCGGGGAGCTGCGCATGCTGAAGGCGTGGGCCGGCAATCCCTCGATCACGGAGATCACCCGCCGCATCCACACCACCTGGCGGCGGTCCGGGCGCCCCAGGAATGAATGGCCCGCGAGGTCCACGGTCGGAAACTGCTTCCAGGTGGGCCGTCGCCGCCCGAACACCGACCTGCTGCTCGCCGTCGTCCACGCCCTGGTCGACGGGGACACGGCAGCCCTCTCCGTGTGGCGGCAGGCGCTTCGCGCCGTTCTCGGCGAGGTCGAGGCGTCGGGCCGCGCAGCGGCGTTCGACCGGCTCCCGCAGGCTCCGTCGCCGCTGATCGGCAGGGACGACCTCCAAGACCTGGCGCAATCCTGGCTCCGCGCTCACGACACCGAAGACGTCATCCCCGTGGTCGCGTTCGAGGGAATGGCCGGCACGGGCAAGACCGCCGTCGCCCTCGCCGTCGTCCACCGGCTCCAGGCTGAAGGCCGGTCCCAGCGCCCCGTTCTCTTCGCACACCTGCGGGGCACCAGCCCGGACGAACCGCCGGTGGATCCCTCCGCCGTTCTGGAATGCTTCTTACGCCTGCTCGGCATCGCGGGCGAGCGCATCCCCCACGGTCTCGACGCCCGTGCACGGCTCTACCGCAAGACCCTCGCCGGCACCGGAACGCTGGTCCTGCTCGACGATGCCGCCGACGAGGAGCAGGTGCTTCCCCTGCTGCCCGAGGTGCCCACCTGCCGAGCCGTGATCACCAGCCGCTCCGCGCTGCCCTCCCTGCCGGACGTCAGACGACTACCCGTCAGCTCTCTGGAAACAGACGCGGCCGTCGAGCTGCTCAATCGCACGGCGGGCCCGGAACGCCTCGCCCACGACACCTCGGCTGCCCGCCGGATCGCGGAGCTCCTCGGCCACCACCCCCAGGCGTTGACCATCATCGGCCGCCACCTGCGCGACCATCCCAACTGGGACCTCGCCGACTACTACCGGGAATCACTCACCGTCCTCGCCATGGAGGGGGGCGTGCGGGCATCGCTGGCGGCTTCCGATGCCCGCCTGCCGTGCGGAGCGCGACGGCTGCTGCGTCTGCTCGCCCTACACCCCCTCCACGACATGGACACGCGCGCGGTAGCCGCACTGGCCGATGAGCCCGTCGACACCGTACGCACGCACCTGAGCGCTCTCGTCGCAGCCCACCTCCTGCAGGAGGTGGCACCGGGGCGCTACCGCCTCCCGGACCTGGTCCACGCCTACGCCGAGGAACGCATCTCGATAGACGAGCCGGCGAGCCGGATCCGTCAGGCCCTCAGCCGAGTCCTGGCGTATTACCGGACACGGACGGACGGTGCTGACCGGATCAAGGCGGGCAGACTGGGCAAGGCTGCCGTGCGCAAGCGCTTCAAGCACGCTGACGCCTGGGAGGAGATCGCACACCCGCTCACACGGGAGACGGCGGGGTCCGCCGCGGCATAGGGTCGCCTGCTCCCCAGACCCGCTGGCCCGCCGATGGTTCCGGAGGACCACCGTTGCATCGACCCCTCGCCGCAAGCCACCGGGAAGAACGTTCAATGGGGCCGCGTGAGCGCCAACCGCTCCACCTCCACCCGAGGGCGGATGACGCACTCGGACACATGGTCGTTGACGAGCCCCATGGCCTGCATGAACGCGAAGACGGTGGTGGGCCCGACGAACTTCCAGCCCCTCTTCTTCAAGTCCTTGGACAGAGCGACCGAGGCCGGTGAGGTGGAGACCGTCTGCGGCGGGTCCACCTCGTCCGGGCCTGGTTCGCTGCGCCAGAAGAAGGCAGCCAGTGAGCCCTCCTCGGCTTTCAGATCAACCGCTCGGCGCGCGTTGTTGACAACGGCTTCGATCTTGCCTCGATGGCGGACGATCCCCGGATCCTGGACGAGCCGGTCCACGTCAGCCTCGGTGAACTCCGCGACCCGGTGGAAGTCGAAGCCTGCGAACGCCTTTCGGAAGCTCTCCCGCTTGGCCAGGATGGTGCGCCAGCTGAGCCCCGACTGGAACCCCTCCAGGCTGATCTTCTCGAACAACCGCCGGTCGTCGACGACCGGGAAGCCCCACTCCCTGTCGTGATAATCCAGGAACTCGGGGGCAGCGCCGGCCCACCCGCACCGCGGTTCGCCGTCGGGGGCGATGGACACGTCCATGGCTCAGACCGTCAGGAATGCGAGCCGGGGATCGACGGTGTTCGGCGCGATCTCGATGATCTCGGCCGAGACCACTTCGTGCGCGACGAACGGATCGGCCGCGACCCGGTCCCGCAGTTCGTCGAGGGTCGTGCGATGGGCCAGCACGGCACCGCCCTGGCTGGGCGGAAGACCTCCGACCAGCAGGAAGACTCCGTCCTCCACACCCTTCCGGATCCACTCCTGATGTTCTGCCATGTGGTCAGGGGCCTGGGACTTGTTGGCTGCGAAGCGGAGCAGGACGACGAACACGGAAATCTCCTTCGGCTGCTGAGAGGTGGACGCGGTCGGGTTCAGTACGTGGAGCGGCGCGGTGCCGGGCCGTGCGCGAGGCGCTCGTCGAGCCAGTCGTGGAGGCGATCAACCTCTCGCTGCACGAACTCGCCGTCGTGGAAGGCGTTGGACAGGGTCGCCACGCCCTGGCTGAAAGCCAAAACATGCATCGCGAGTCCGTCGGCCTCGTCGGCGAGGCCGAGCTCCTCGAAGTGTGTCCGGAGCCACGTCCGGAACAGGTCTAAGACGGCGACGGCCTGGGGTCGTGCGGGGTGACCGAGTTTGGCGAGCTCGTTCGTCAGCGTCCCGACCGGGCAGCCGAAGTTCTGGATGTCCGTGCCGTTGGTGATGACGATCTTCACGAAACGCTTCACCCGCTCGGCGGGGCCCGGCTCGTCCCGATCCCACTCCATGAGCATCGCGCGCGTGCTCTGGAGCCGCGCCTCGATGACCGCGACGAGGATCTCGTCCTTGCTCTTGAAGTGGTGGTAGAAGTTTCCCCGCGAGATGCCCACCGTCTCGGCGATCGCAGCGAACGATGTGTGCTCGAAACCCTTCACATAGAAAAGCCGGTTCGCGGCATCAATGATCTGCGCCCGCGTCCCCGCGCTCTCAACCACCACGCACCCCCACAATCGCTCACCGCTCGCTAGGACGAGCGTCCTAGCGTGTGACGTGAGTCTAGGACAGGCGTCCTAGGTGGCGTCAAGGCAGGTCGGGCGCAGCCGGTAAAGACGTCTCATGACGATGAACGGAGCCCGTGCCGTCGCCCCTCGTAGCGCTACAGGGCCTCTCGCGCTTTGAGCGCGACAGGAATCTCCCTGAACTCGCCTGCCTTGCGGTGCTTCAGCTTCGTCAACTTATAAGCGTTCTACGGTGAGGTGGTGTAGGGAAGTGCGCAGACCTGTCCGTAATCGAACGAGTGACGCTCCTGACGTGCGTGTCTCAGTTGTGTGGCCAAGTGGCCAAGTGGTGGCCAGTTGTCCTGAGATTTGTCCACGAATTCTTAGACCCTAAAGGAGCTGTGGATTCTCGGGCTCGACGGCCTGATGTAGCCCGCTGACCTGGCGTTTTACAGCTGGTCTCACAGTGCGGCCGGGTGCGATGCCGAGACGAGCCACACCCCGGCCGGAAGCGAGCCGGAGCACCGATCGCCATGAACTGGTCGGCAGCATCGCCGCCGTCATCTTCTTCTTGGACGGCCCGGGTAGGAACCAGCCGGGCGCAGCCGGACGCCGTTCTTGAGAAATGCGAGCCGGACCGTGGCGAGACTTGTTCGTTCGCGGTCGGCGATGTCCTGGAGTGAAAGGTGGTCTTGTTCGTACCAGGTGCGCCACAGCTCCAGGCGGGTGGCCGTATGTTGAGTGCGACGAAACCGGGGTGGGCTCCAGTCGACCGGGTTTTCGGACAGCAGGTAGATGGCGTGCGCCGTGGTGGTGTTCAGCGCCTGCGCGACCTTGGCGATGGAGAAGTCGCCCGTGGGCACGGCCTGGTGGAGCTGGGTGACGGTGATGCTGTCCGGTTCGGGGCCGGGCAGAACGAGGTCGCGCAGGGCACGGGCAGGGAGCCGGGGAGTCCACTGGAGTGGTTCGTCGATGCCGTGCTCGTCGAGGAGCGCCTGCGCGGTGTGGGTGAGGAGTTTGGCTTCGGCGGGCAGGATCCGCCAGCGGAATCGCTGGTACTGCTGGCGCTGCGCTCCGGCGGCCGGCGCGAGGGCTGGGTGGGCGAGGTGCGGCGGGGAGCCCGACAGGGTGTGGAAAATCCAGCGCTGGGCGTGCGCGACGTTGGGGGCGTGCGTCGAGCGCAGGCGGCGCTGTAGATCGCTCCAGCAGCCGGGGTCGAGGAAGCGGACCTGCGTGGTGAACAGAGCGCGGCGGCGTGCGTAGTCGATGGGGGAACCGTGCTGGTCGAGATGGTCGGCCAGGAGGATCAGGGCGTGCAGGACGTCGGTGCAGTCGCTGCGGCGGGTGACGTCGGCGAGGAACGTCGAGACGTTGTGGCTCGTGACGTTGGTCCCGGTTAGCCGTGTCGCGGCCTGGATCGAGGTGGTGTTGCCAGCGAGCAGGCAGGCGACGGCCAGGAGCTCGTCCGTGCGCTGCGCCACGGGCCTGCCGTTGGGGTGATGCGGGGACAGGCGCAGGGCCCATTCCGGCCACAGGGCGGCTGGCAGCATGCTGGCCCGGGTGTCGTGGTTGGAGGGGGATCTGGTGGAGTGCACGGCGGTGCGGTGGCGCAGCCGGTAGACGGGCATGATCTGTGTCTCGCGGCTGCAGCGCAGGGCTGCTTCGAGGACGGGCGAGAGCGTGCCGCCGACGGAGACGACGCCAGCGGGATACAGGGCGCGGCCGGAGGAGGCCACTCGTTCGATGAGCCACCGGGCGGCATCGGCCGCCTTAGGGATGTCCGCGGCGCACAGGATGCGGAGCCCCGCCGTGGTCGCCACGGCGGCGGCCCCGGCGTCGTCGGGAGCGTAGTAGCTGTGTACGTCACTGCGCCGGGTGTCCGGATGGCGTTGGGAACGTGCAGACAGCGGGTTGGTCCGGTACCGCTCCAGACGATCGAGGACTTCGCCCGGAGCTACAGAGCGTAGGTCGGCGGTCGTCGCGTGGTTGAGGACGAGTGCACCCAGACTTTTCAGGTCCCGCAGCGCCGTCTGCAAGCGCACGCCGCCGGGCCCGTACAGCGGCCATCGCGCCATCCGGTCCGGGGCCGCGAGGGCCGTGTCGATCAGGCGCTGTGTCTCCTCCAGGGCTCCGCCGGGCGTGAGGGCGGTGACCGGGGTGTCGGTCAGGGGGTGGTGGCAGCGCCGTGGTCGGGGGCCGCCGGCCACTGCTGCGCTTGAACACAGGCCGGGGCGGGGTACCTCCCGCCGGGGGTGGGAGCGTAGGCGGGGCGTGCGCAGACAGGCAGGACAGCGGCCGGCGAGCAGGATGTGGTGACGGGTGCAGGCGAAGGACCAGCCCAGTCGCCAGGTTAGCTGCCAGCGGCCACCGGTTTCCTCCAGGCAGGCGGGGCAGAACCGGGACCCTGCCCGTCCCCACAGGGCCTGCCGGTGCACGCGGCGCTGTCCGGGCACGATCTCCACCGCGTGGCCGTCGTACGGTTGCAGGGTCATGGCCGTGAGAACGTCGACGGCTACGCCGGTGACGTCGGTGATGACGGCCAGCTCGTCGGGAGTGGCCGAGGTCGTCCAGCGGGGCAGAACCGGGGCGGCCACGGCCGGGTCACGGTTCGGGAGGCCGAGTGCGCCGAGGACGTCGGTGAAGGGGCAGCTCAGCCGGGCAGCGAATGCCTCCAGCCAGGAGTCCAGAGCCTCGCCCGGATATGGGGCGAACCGGATCGGCAAGGTCCGCCGTGCCGGGATCATGTGGGGGTCCGAACGCCGTGGGGACGGCTGGTGGCCTTCCCCGCCTGGAAGGCGTATTCGAGTTCGCGGCGGGCTTGTTCGGCCGCTTCGTCGTTGCGGACCTGGTCGAGGAGGTCTCTGGTGAGGCGTTCGGTGCCGGTGCGCTGGGCGCGCTGGCAGCCGCGGTTGACCAGTGTCATGAGGGATCCGATGTGCCCGGTGCTGCGGGTGAAGAGATAGTCGGACAGGTCGTCGGCGAGCATGCCGGGATAGGCGTCGGTCAGCACGATGCGCTGTTCCAGCGCTAGCAGGAGCTGACGCCACTGGAGGCGTCCCTCCTCGGTGTCGATGGTGAAGGGCGGCATGTCCAGGCGGGTGGTGCGCCGGCCGGTCTGGGCCAGCGCTGTCTCGCCGACGGCTTCGCCTTCGCTGAACAGGCCCTTGTCCGCGAGCCCGACTCCGACCTTGATCAGGGTGACCGGGAACTCGTTGGCGATCCACTTCAGGTGGTTGCTGACCTCCATCCCGCTGGTCCTGCGCCATTTCAGAAAGTGCAGGTCGTCCAAGATCAGCAGACGTACCTCGCAGGACAGTACGCAGTCCAGGGCCTGGAGCCCGAGCTGGGTGGCGGTGGATGTCTGGCGTCCGGGGTGGCCGAAGAACTCCAGCATCGCCCGGTTCAGGTCCTTCATACCGGTGTTGCCGGTCAGCCCCACCCGGCACACCGGCCACCGTTCATGCCCCTGTGCGGTGAACGGGCCGTGCTCGGCAATCTCACGGCGGTGAAACTCCCGGGCGAAGGCGAGCACCGCAGTGGTCTTGCCCAGACCAGGAAACGCGTCCACCGCCACAGCACCCTTGGCCTTGTCGCCGTCCTGCTGGTTGCTGTCGATGATGTCCCACAGGTCCTCGTGCAGCGTCGCGAGTTGCGGAGTGCGAAGCGGCCCCAGGTTGGCGTGCCACTCACGCCGACCGAGGTCGTACTCCGCCCTCGCCGACAGACTCAGCGCGGCCAGCTGTCCACGGGTGAGCGGGTCCGGCCGGCGCCGGCGTGGAGCGTCAGCGAACGCCTTGAAGTCCTCCTTACGGGACAACGTCGCGCAAGCCAGCGACGGCCGGTCACTCATGCGTCGTCCAGGGCGTCGGCGTAGAAGGCATCGAGCTCCACCTCGTCGTCATCGCCGCCTTCCGGCTCCGCTTGATCCGGCGCCGTCTCTTGGCTGGGGCTGAGCGGGAGACCCTGCCCCAGGGCGCGACAGACGGACGGCAGCGTCAGTGCAGAGGACGTCCCGGTGGTGGGAAGGCCGATGGCGGCCTGTTCACGCGACAGCCGCAGGGCCATGCGCCGCTCGGCGAGGGTGTCGCCCAGCCCCAGGCTCCAGCGTTCCAGCAGGTCGGCGACGGCAAGCCGGTCGTCGGGGTAGCGGTACTTGGCGGCGGCCAGCTTCCGCGCGAACGCCAGCGCGTCCTCGCTCAACGGCATCTCCGCGCTGGGCGCGTGCTCCCAGCGCAGCGTCTGCCACCTGCGGTCATCGGGGTCTCGGAAGTAGATCCGGGTGATGTCGTCGGGATCCACCTGGAACGGCCAGCCGTTCTTCACCGGCCCCCGGTAAGGGCTGCGGACCCCCTTCAGCTTCGTGAGTGCCGGACCGTTGTACCGGCGCCGGTCGATCTCGACCCCATAGTGCTGGACCGTGCGCCACTTCGTCTGGAGGAACTCGAACGCCAGGTCCGGATCACGGGGCGCCTCGATGTACCCGGCCCGCGCCACACCGTGCTCGAACGCCGTGGCCGGCGACATCCGCAGTCCCGGCACCCCCGGATCGACGAGCCCCGAATGCGGCCGGTGGTGATACACCACCGCCACCCACTCACGGACGATCGCCTCCAGCTCATCCAGGTAGAAGAACGCCTCTGCCTCCGGACATTCACCCCTGCCATGAATGTCCGGGCCCTTGTAGCCGGGGAGGGCCTGCAGCAGGTCTTCCCTCAGCGTGCGGAAGAACCGCTCGACCGGTCCCTTGTCCCGCCCGGTTCTGAGCCGTGCCGGCTGGATCGAGATCCCCATCCGCCGGCACACGCTCGTCAGATGCTCCGAGACGTAGACCTTGCCGTGGTCGACGACCAGCGTCTCCGGCACCAATGCCGGTCCCGCGAGCCCAGGCCCGTCCGCGGCATCGACGTCCACCAGCACCGACCGCGGGATCCCGTGCTCCGGCCACACTGCGTGCCGGGGCCAGTCCCGCCCCGCCGGCCTCGGACGGAATGCCTGGTAGAGCACCGCGCTGACATCGACCGCCTTCGTCGACACCGGCGTCACCCGGATCCCGGTGATGCACCGCGTGTACCAGTCCATGCCGATGCTCAGCTCCGCCTGCACCCACCGCAGCGTGACCGGGTCGAACGCGAACACGTCCAGCCGGGTCGAGTCCATCAGCAGGTACTCGCCGGGCCGCGTAGGGCGCAGCTTTCCGTACGCACCCTCCGGACGATCAGCGATGTCCCGGTTCCGCTTCGCACTCAGCCGGAACAACGGATGCCGCCGTTCCAGACCCTCCAGCACCCGAAACGCAGTTGCCCGGCTCGGCTGCGGCACCACCTCCGGACCGAACCGGGCAACCACCCGCGCCCGCGTCCGCTCAATCACCAGTGTCCGCGACGGCTTCGACTGGCCGGTGTGCTCGACCATCACTTCCAGAGCGGTCTCCACCCACCGGTCATCGACCGACGGCTGCCCCGGCACGGACAGACCACGCTTCGAGACGAGCCCGGCCTCACCATGGCACCGAAAGTCCGCGACCCACTGCTTGACCGACCGAACCGATACGCCCAGTTCCCGGGCCTTCGCCGCGTACCTGGCCTCGGCCGGCTCACCCGCCCGGTACTCCGTGCGTGGCTCCCCTTCGCGTACGAGTTCCGGGCTGCCCGAGCGGTAGCCCGTCAGGACCTCGCGGACATGCTCCGCTCGCTCCAGGACTTTCCGGCGCTCGTCATCACGCAGCTGACTCAGGACAACCGAGGCGATCTCCCCGGCATCCTCCGCTGACGGACCGGCCTGGTCAGGAACGATCTCGGCACGGTCGGAGAACAACAGCTCCTTCAAGGACACCCGCCGGACGCACCCATGCCCATCCTTGAGGACCACTTCGTTCCCCGCAGCTGTCGCCGCCAGCTCGACCACTTCGACGGTCTCCCCGTCGTAGCGGAATCGCGTACCGACCCCGACACGAGCCCCGGCCCTGCTCATGCTGCCTGCCACAGGATGTGGGAGGGGCCCAGTGGCTGGTCAAGATCGGTGACGAGTCTCTGCGTCCAGAGCAGATGATGGATGGCTGACCGAACCTGGGAGGCCGGATGCACAGGCAAACACGAAGCAGCCTGCCCCAAGGGCACTCCGTGGAGGTCGGCTTCGCGAAGCTCCTGCAACAGCGCCGTACTAAACAGCCACTCCCTGCGGAAGCCCGCCAGGAATCGGACGTTCTCCAGCTCTCCCGTCGGAGGCTCGCTCCAGACCTCGTACTTCCATCCACGTGCCTCTACCGCCCGCCGGGTCCAACCGAAGGTGAACACGACCTCGGGCCTGGACAGACGATGCAGAGGCTTGACGTCGACGACCACTGGTACCTGATCGGTGAGCAGGAGAAAGTCCGGAACGTGCCTGCGGAGCTTCCCCTCCAGCACGGTCTGAAGCAGGAACGGCTGAGCAACGATGCCATGCACGCTGCGATCGAAATCCGCGAAAAGCAATCGAGCCAGCTCCAGACGCGACTCGTAGATCACGTGGTTCCGCAAGGTCGCTGACCAATAGGTACCCGAGTAGTGCTTCTGCCCTCGGTACCAGCGAAACATCCGCCACGGTGCTGCGGAGGCCAACCGCTTCTCGGATACAGATGACCAGGCGTACTCCTCGACAGCGTCGCCGTTAACGCAGCGCACTCTGGCCACGACTTCCGTAGCAATGTCCAAGACGTACCCCCGTTCAGACCATGGGTCCGTACGACCAGACTGCCCGCCGCCGAGAGAACGCACCTAGCCTAGGAGCGAGGTAGCTCGAAAGGGTGAACACGCCGACCTGCTTGTCTCACGATCGCTGCATAAATGCAGTCGATATGCATCAGGGAGTGAGACTGTGCAGCGAAACTTGAGACCCTACACCTGCGGGGATAGTGGGAATTCGCTCACGGCAGACGTGAATTAGTGGCAAAGGACTGGCGCCTCAGCCGGGAGCCATGTCAACGTAGAACGTCCCGGGGAAACGTCAGGCCGGGACGAGGACGCGCTTCACTGGTGAGGCGAGAAAAGATCGAAAACCCGTACCTGTGAGACTGCCGTGCAGGCATGGTTCCTGATTGAGAGATCCGTCTGCCTGATTCGGCTATTCCATCTGCTCGCTTCACGTCCCTCTTCCTTTTTACCCTCGGAGGATTGAACGCACGGTCCGGGCAAATGTCCGGTGCCTATGGCGAGGTCTCTATCGGACTGTGCGTCTATGTCTGCGCGGCCGGCTACTTCGGCGAGCACCCGCAGCAGCGTATTTATCGCCGCGACCGTGTCGTTCTCGCGCACAGTGCGGCGCGCCCTGGGGTCGCGGCGAGGCAGGCGGCCATGGCCATGAGTGTTCCCGAGCGCCTCGTAGCACCGGTCGACCCGAGATTTCCGACCTCATCCAACGAGGCGGCGCAACATAGCCGACGATCGCCGGTTAGCCAAACCGGCGATCGTGACGACCATTGAGGCGTTCGCACTCGGCTGCGCTTGGCGGTGGAGCCGTAGCGGACGCAGGCCGCTTGGGCCCAACCTCTTTCCTCCATCGCAGGAAAGTTGTGTTCCTGCACGATCTTCGCAGCGACGCAGGGCTGCCGGTTCCTGACGTCTCGAATGTCGGCGCGAGCCGTTCACATCCTCTCGAAAGGGGCCAGCTTGGCCGGCTACATCAGGGTCGTTGGATCAAAAACAAGAAGGATCCCGTTACCGATAGGAGAGAGAAGACCGCTCGCTACGGCAAGGGCGAGTGGTACAAGATCACTTTTTCTTGCGGAGGGCTTCGTGGCCCACCACGAACTTCCCGGCGGCTTTCGGGGGTACAGCCTGACGGCATGATGAGGCGCCAGGTGTGGGCCGCAATATAGACGACGATAGCCGGTTTCCGAACCCGGGATCGTAAGGGTCATGAATCCAGTTCAGCCATGCGTTACCGACAGGTGCCCTGTGAATGGCTCAGCGTTGAACGGAGGTTGTGTTAGTGCACGGTGGTAGATATCGACTCCTTACTGCTGCTGAAGTGGCGGAGTGGTTGAAGGTCAGCGAGGTGACGGTCAAGAACAAGTACCGGGCTTGGGGACTTCGCCCTCAAAAGGTTGGTCGGCTTCTGCGCTTCCGCGAACGTGATGTAGTTGCCTACTCGGAGAGCAAATATGGATAGGCGTCCCTTGTCCTATCTCTCTGCGGTAAAGGGGAAATCTGCAGCTTGGCCCGCGTATTTCAGAAGTGCAAGGAAGACTCCCGGAACGCCTGCTATCCATGCGATCAGACTCGATGCGGTCACCCCTGGACGGTCCGTTATCGCGAGCCCGGTGGGCGAGTTGGGCGTCAACGTGAAAAGACGTTCGAGAAGAAGGGACAGGCCGACGCCTTCGCCGCCAAGGTGGAGCGGGAGAAGGACCTCGGTACGTACATTGCTCCCACTGGTTTGCTCCACCTGCTCGTCGCCGTGTATCGGGAGTTCATCGCTTCGGGCGAGCGGGTCAACGGTACGCGGTACCAGTATGAGACGAGTCTGCGCCTGCATGTGGAGCCCTACTTCGGCAGCGTCCCGATAGGCTCTGTGAGACCGAAGGACCTGCAGGCGTGGCTGAAGTGGATGGTCGAGGAGCGCGGTTACAAGGAGTCGACCGCGATCAACCGCTACGAGACCCTTGCCGGCGTCTTCAGCTTCGCCGTCGCCAACGAGTACATCACCAAGAACCCATGTCAGCACGTGCGAACGAGTCGACGGCGGGCCAAGCGTAGGGCGAAGAAGAAGATCCAGCTGCCGACGCTGGAGGAGATCGAGGCCATCGAGCGGCACCTGCCCAGCTCCTACAAGCTATTGGTTTGGTTGATGGCCGGGTGCGGATTGCGCATCGGCGAGGCGAGCGCTGTGACGCTTCATCAGTTCGACTTCGAGGCGGGCGTCCTCTACGTGGATCGGCAGATCACGCAGGACGGGGAGAACGAGAAGCCGAAGACGGCCCGCCAAAAGGCGATCACGAAGGGACGAGGGCGGGCGCACCGAGTCCGTCACCTCAAGTGGCGCGTTCTGGACGAAGGCCGGGCCATTCCGTTGCCCGCCTTCATTGCCGCCAAGGTGAAGGAGCACGTCAGGTTGCATGGGACATTCCGCGTGGAGGAAGGGCCGAACCGGCTCAAGGGCGACTACCTGTTCTCCAACGTCGGTCGCACGAACATCCTCATGTACTCGCTGGTTGACCGTCTCTGGCGTAGCGCCAAGCGATCGGCCGGCATCACGCGGAAGATCACACCGCACTGGCTGAGGCACTTCTTCGCGTCGGCCGGACTCTCCAAGGGGGTGCCCGTCTCTGACATGGCGGAGTGGCTGGGGCACCGCGACCCCCGCATCACCCTTGAGACGTACGCGCACGTCATGCCCGACGCGCCGGAGCGGCTGAGAAACCTCATGGACTCCGTCTTCACCCGCCAGACCGAACTCACCCTGCCCCTGGAGTTCGACGCGCTGGTCACGGCTGCCTGATTCCAGTCGGCGAGACGTGAGGCCGGCAGCCCCGACGCGGGCTGCCGACCTCACGCGTCTGATCGTCAATGGCCATCCGATCCGTGCGTGAATGCCCGAGTTCAACGCTCCGTAGTCAGCACCGAACCAGCACGGGAGAGGTCGGAAGGGGTGGTGACATGGGGTTTCGGGTCAGCACCAAACCAGCACGGGAGCCAGAACCCTACCTCCAAAGTAGGGCGAAGTGTGCAAACGTGACACCCTCCTGTGGGCGCTGCAAAGGCGCCTCTGGAGGTCCCTGTCGGGACCGGCATGGTGGCCGCCCGCACTCCCGCCCCGCGAACTATGGTGTCCCACCACATACGCGTCTGACCTGCACGTTCCTACGGTGTGGCGACACGAAACAGTCCCCGTCACCCGCTCGGAAGTGGTGCACATGGCCGCCGCAACACACGCCCCCACGCCCCCCGCCTCCCTCAAGCGCATCGTCGCCGCCAGCCTCATCGGCACCACCATCGAGTGGTACGACTTCTTCCTCTACGGGTCGGCTGCCGCGCTGGTGTTCAACAAGTTGTTCTTCCCGGAGTCGGACCCGCTCGTCGGGACGCTGCTCTCCTTCCTCACGTACGCCGTCGGGTTCGCCGCTCGGCCGCTCGGGGCGCTGGTGTTCGGGCACTACGGGGACCGGCTGGGGCGGAAGAAGCTGTTGGTGCTGAGCCTGTTGATGATGGGTGGGGCGACGTTCGCGATCGGGTTGTTGCCGACGCATGCGAGCGTGGGGTCGGCGGCGCCGGTGCTGCTCACGGTGTTGCGGCTCGTGCAGGGGTTCGCGCTCGGTGGCGAGTGGGGCGGGGCCGTGCTGCTCGTGTCGGAGCACGGGGACGCGAAGCGGCGCGGGTTCTGGGCGTCGTGGCCGCAGACCGGGGCGCCGGCCGGGCAGTTGCTGGCGACCGGCGTGCTGTCGGCGCTGACGGCGCTGCTCTCCGAGGCGGCGTTCGGGGCGTGGGGGTGGCGGGTGCCGTTCCTGCTCTCCGGCGTCCTCGTGCTGGTGGGGCTCTGGATCCGGCTGTCCGTCGACGAGTCGCCCGTCTTCAAGGCCGCGCTCGCCGCCGCCGAGGAACGCAAGGCCGCCGCGCGGGACGCCGGACAGGCCGAGAAGCTGCCGCTCGTCGCCGTACTGCGGCACCACTGGCGTGACGTGCTGATCGCGATGGGCGCACGCATGGCCGAGAACATCTCGTACTACGTCATCACCGCGTTCATCCTCGTCTACGCGACCACGCACGCCGGCCTCACCAAGCAGACCGCCCTCAACGCCGTCCTCATCGGCTCGGCCGTCCACTTCGCCGTCATCCCGCTCTGGGGGGCGCTCTCCGACCGGCTCGGGCGCCGGCCGGTCTATCTGATCGGTGCCGTCGGGGTCGGCGTCTGGATGTTCCCGTTCTTCGCGCTCATCGACCGCGGGACCTTCGGCAGCCTGCTGCTCGCCGTCACCGTCGGGCTGATCCTGCACGGCGCCATGTACGCCCCGCAGGCCGCGTTCTTCTCCGAGATGTTCGCGACCCGGATGCGCTACTCCGGCGCCTCCATCGGCGCCCAGTTCTCCTCCGTCGCCGCCGGCGCGCCCGCGCCGCTGATCGCCACCGCGCTGCTCGCGGACTACGACAGCTCCACGCCCATCGCCCTGTACGTCATCGCCGCCGCGGTGCTCACAGTGATCGCTCTCGCCTGTGCCCGCGAGACCCGGCACCGGGATCTCGCGGAGGTCGCCGAGGACGCCCCGGCGCCGGTCCGGGCCGAGGTCTGACCCCGTACGGGGATTGACGAAGGGCCCCTCGTTCCGGGCGAATTCGAGGGGCCCTTCGTCGATCCGTCACTCGCAGATCACCTTGTCCCGCGGCGTGTAGTGGGTGCTGAACGTCTCCCGCTTCACCTCGGTGCCGCCGTTCTTGAAGACCCGGTCCACCTTGATGTCGAAGCCCTCCAGCGGGTCCTGCACCTCGCACTTCTCGCCCAGCTTGCCCCTGCGTTCGCCGGGCGGCGTGACGTTCGTACGCGGGCCGGCCACCGCCTCCACCGAGTCGTACTTCTTGGTGCCGAGGAAGCTCACCGTCACCGACGAGTCCGTCGCGCTCGCCTTGATGTAGATCGGGTGCCCCGAGTCGTTGCGGAACTTCAGGTCCAGCGTGCCCCAGGCCACCGTCGCCTCACGGCCGGCCGGGTAGCGCTCGATGTAGAAGGAGTGGGCGCCGTGCTCGACCGGCTCGACACCGGCGAAGAACAGTGCGTTGTAGACGGTCGTGGCCACCGACGAGACGCCGCCGCCCGGCGCCTTCTGGTACTGGCCGTCCATGATCATGGTGCCGTCGACGAAGCCGTTGGCCTCGGTGCGCTCGCCGACCGTGCGGTTGAAGCTCCATACCTCGCCCGGCTGGACGAGGGAGCCGTTGATCAGCTCGGCCGCGCGGCCGATGTTGACCGTACGGTACGGGGCCTTCGGGAAGTGCACCGTGAACGTCGACATCTGTTCCTTGATGCCGAGGTCCGCGAGGCTCTTCGCGGTGACCTTGGGCTCGGTGGCGGTGGTGGCGATCGGAGCGGTACGGGCCGCGGAGCCCTCCTTGGTGAGCAGCGGCTCCACGGCCTCGCCCAGGGCCTTCGCCGAGACCTGGCGGCCGGTGCGCCCGTCGCGCTCGACGACGACCTTGCCGTTCTGCACGCCGAGCCGGGCCTCGACGGGGCCGCCGGTGAAGGAGTGCAGTGGGCCGGCCACGTCCGGGTCGCGCATCAGCGAGCGGGCGTCGAGCGAGGAGGTGAGCCGGCCGCCGTCGGCCGTCACCTTCAGGTGGTCGCCGAGCGTGGCCGCCGGGATGGACAGCCGCCGGCCGTCCGAGGTGAGGGTGACCGGGCCGGACATCGCGGGGTTCGCGAAGTCCTTGACGAAGCGCGAGACTTCGGCCGCCGACACCTTCGGCTGGGTCACGGAGACCGGCAGCGCGACGGCTGCCGAGCCGCCGGTGCCCGAGCCGTTGGCGCCAGAGCCCCTGGTGGCTGAGCCGCCGGTGCCCGTGCCGTTGGTGCCAGAGGCGCTGGTGCCCGAGCCTGAGGCGCTTGCGCCCGAGCCGCTCTTACCCGCGTACGCGGCACGGAGCGCGTCCACCGCCTTCGCGGTGTCCAGCTTCTGTCCGGTGCGCGGCTGCGTCACGACCGGCTTGCCGTCCTCGAAGGAGACGGCGCCCTCGCGGGCCGTGCGGTCGTTCCGCTCCGCGACGTCCGCGACCGCGGCGCGTGCCTTCGTACCGTCGAAGGCGACGACCGGTTCGATTTCCCGGCTGCTCGACGAGAAGAGCCTGCCGATCACCGTGAACGGGTCGCGGGACGGGTCGGCCGCCCGGTCGGCGGTGGCCTTCACGTCGACCGTGAGGCCGGCCGCCGCCGGGTCGACCGTCGTCGCGGAGTCACCGACGGTGACCGGCAGCGGGTCCTTCCAGGCGGCCGGGGCGGCCGCCGTCAGCCGGGCCGCGGCCTCGGCGCGGCTCAGGCCGCCGATGTCGATCCCGCTCACCCGGGTCCCGGCGGAGATGTCGTCCCCGGTGGCGACGAGGCCCGCCACATACAGCCCGCCGGCGACGGCCGCGACCGCGCCCGTCGCGAGCGCCGCCTTCCGTATGTGGCCGCGGCGCCCGTTCGGGCCCGCGGCGGCGTGGTCGGTCGTGGAGCGGCGCACACACCCTCCCGGTGCGATGGAGAACAAGGGGAAAAGTCCAGAGGAGCCCCTTTCGGGGCATTCCACGACCGTACGCCGAATGGGGCAAAGGGTCTATAAGATCCCTTTTCTTCGTGTGGTGAGACTGCTCTCATCCCTCGCGACCTAAGGTGGATCGGTGCCCACCCCTTCCACCGGCCCCCAGTCCGTCGACCGCGCGCTCGCCCTGCTCGACGCCGTCGCCGACGCCGGCCGGCCCGTCGGAGCCAAGGCCCTGGCCCGCACCCTCGGCTGCGCCCTGTCGACCGTCTACCATCTCGCCGGACCGCTGATCGCCCGCGGGCACCTCGTCCGCACCCCCGAGGGGTACGCGCCCGGGCCGCGCGTCCCGGCCCTGCACCGCGCGTACCAGCGCCACCACGGCATCGCCGACGGACCCATGGGCCCCGTCGCAGGGCTCCTCGCGCACCTGCGCCGCACCGCCGGTGCGGAGGCGTACTTCACCGCCTATCGCGGCGGCCGCATCGCCGTCGTCGACACCACCGTGCCCGTCACCGACGCCGCCCACCCCTTTGCCCCCGGCCCCGAACCGCGCGCCCACGCCACCGCCCACGGCAAGGCGCTGCTCGCCGGGCTGTCCCGGGCGCAGCGCCGCCGCTACCTCGACGAGCACGGCATGGCCCGCTTCACCGACCGTACGATCACCAGCGCCGAGCGCTTCGAGGCGGAGCTGGCCCGGGTGCGCGAGCGGGGCTTCGCGGTGTCGGTGGGGGAGGCGGACCCCGCGTACACCTGCTTCGCGACGGTGCTCCCGGAGCACGGCGGCGGTGACGATGCCGGCTACGGCGACGGCGACGGCGACGGCTACGGCTTCGGCCACGGCCACGGCCGTGCTGGGGGTCGTCGTGACGACGGTGGCGACGGCGGCCGCCGCGGCGACGGGGTCATGCTCGCGCTCTCCGTCTCGCTCCCCACCGCAGACTTCCGGCGCCGGCACGGCGAGGTCCGGGCGGCCCTCGCGCGCGCCGTGCCCCTCTTCGTGCCCCTGCTCGCCGGGACCGCGATTCCGGCCCTGCCGGAATCCTGAGCCGCTCGGCTGGCCAAGGTCCGCAGCCGCGCCCCACGATGGACGCATGATCTTCATCGCCGTACGTTTCACCGCCCGCCCCGAGTACGCCGACACCTGGCTGGAGCGCGTCGCCGACTTCACCCGCGCCACCCGCGCGGAACCCGGCAACCTCTTCTTCGACTGGTCCCGCAGCGTCGACGACCCGAACCGGTACGTCCTCCTGGAGGGCTTCGCCGACGCCGAGGCCGGCGCCGCGCACGTCGCCTCCGACCACTTCAAGGCCGGTCTGGAGACGATGTCGGCCTTCATCGCCGCCACCCCCGAAATCATCAATGTCGACACCCCGCAGCAGGGTTGGGGCCCCATGGGCGAGCTCACCGTCTGATCCACCCGCCCTCGGTCCGGGGCGCCGCGTCCCTGTGGCATGATCACGCCGACCGGGCGCGGCGCCCGGACAAGGGGGGACGTCCATGTCGTGGTACATCGCCATACCCAGTGCCGTCGTCGGGATCGCTGCGGCGATCTGCGGCACCGCCGCACTCCGGACCGGCTGGATCCTGCCCTGGCTGCGCAGCCAGGTCGTGCGCCCGAAACTGTACGGATTCAGTCAACTCCTCATGGGAGCAGGTCTGTTGATCCAGGCTGGCAGCGCACTGGCGGACGACCCCGGCGACCGGGTGGCCGTCTCCGGGCCCGCCACCGGCATCCTGCTGGCAGGTGTCGTCCTGCTCTTCACCTCCCAGCTGACGCGATTCCGCCGCTGAGCTTCCGGCCCGCTCCCCACCTGCGCCGTTCGGGTGCCTCCAGCAGGCGCGTCGGGCCGGCACGCGGTCGAATCGGGGCATGGCACCCTTCGACAGGCCCCGTACCGGCGGCGCCGCGCGAAGCATCGCCGCCGGTGACACTTGGTGGTACGCCGCCGTCGCCGGTGAGGCCGCCGGATCGTTCAGCGCCCGCATACGGATACGCATGCGGCGCCTCTGTCTCACCGCGACGCTCCTGCTGACCCTCGCCTACGCCGGGCTCGTGCTCACCGCGACCGGCCGGCGCTGGGGCGAGGCCGCGATCGCCGGCCGGCTCGCCGATCCCGCCGTCGCGCGCGTCCTGCGCGAGCATCCCTCGCTCCAGTGGATGTCGACGACCACCCTGGTCCTCGCCGTGCTGCTGCTCGTCGGTATCGGCGTGCTGCGCAAGCGGTACGCGCTCACCGGCGCCGCCCTCGGCACCCTGGCCGCCGCGTTGCTCGTCGCGGAGCTGCTCCAGCGGTACGCGCCGGGCCCCCGGCTCGTCGCCGCGTCCGGCGCGACCCTGGAGAGCGGCTTCCCCAGCAGCGCCTCCGTGCTCGCCACCGGCACCGCCCTCGGCCTCCTGCTCGTCGTCCCGCACCGGCTGCGCGGCGTCGCCGTCGGCCTCGCCGCCCTGTGGGCTGCCGCCCTCGGCGCGTACACGATCGCCGCCGGGCACCACCGGCCCGGTGACGTCATCGCCGCCGACCTGCTCGTGCTGGCCGCCTTCGCCGCGCTCGCCGCGCTGCTCGCCCGCAGGGGCAAGGTGCGCCCCGCACGCCGGCGCGGCCTGCCGCCGAAGCGGTTCCTGGTCACCGTGCCGCTGGCGGTGCTCGCGCTCGGCGGGCTCGCCGTCGGCGTGTACCTGCTCGGCGACTGCCTGCCCGGCACCGGACCGCTCCCCGCCGAGCTGCCGCGGATCGCCCACCGCTGCGGCCAGGCCCTCGCGGCCGGCACCGGCGCCGCCGTCGCGCTCGCCCTGCTCGGGCTGCTGCGCCACGTCGATCTGGACCCGGGGCCCGCTCCGTACCGCCTCGCGGGGCTCGTTCCCGAAGATCGAGAGGACCCCTTTCCCGAGGAGCCCGATCACGAGATATCTTGATGTCGAGCAATCTTGCAGACGCAGACGCAGACGTGGAGCGGAGCACACCCGGTGACTGACTCGACCATCATCTACACGCACACTGACGAGGCGCCCGCCCTGGCGACCTACTCGTTCCTGCCCGTGATCAAGGCGTACGCCTCGACCGCCGGCGTCAACGTCGAGACGCGTGACATCTCCCTGGCCGGGCGCATCATCGCCTCCTTCCCCGAGCGTCTCGAGGAGGGCCAGCGCATCGCCGACGCCCTCGCCGAGCTGGGCGAGCTGGCGAAGAAGCCCGAGGCCAACATCATCAAGCTGCCGAACGTCTCGGCCTCGATCCCGCAGCTGAAGGCCGCGATCGCCGAGCTCCAGGCCCAGGGCTACGCGCTGCCGGACTACCCGGACGACCCGAAGACCGACGAGGACAAGGACGTCCGCGCCCGCTACGACAAGATCAAGGGCTCGGCCGTCAACCCGGTCCTGCGCGAGGGCAACTCCGACCGCCGCGCCCCCGGCGCCGTCAAGAACTACGCCAAGACCCACCCGCACCGCATGGGCGCCTGGACCCCCGAGTCCAAGACCAACGTCGCCACCATGGCCGAGAACGACTTCGCCTCCACCGAGAAGTCGGCCGTCATCGCCGAGGACACCACCCTCCGCTTCGAGCACGTCGCCACCGACGGCACCGTCACCGAGCTGCGCGGCCCGCTCAAGGTCATCGCCGGCGAGGTCGTCGACGCCTCCGTGATGCGCGCCGCCGCCCTCAACACCTTCCTCGCCGAGCAGGTCGCCCGCGCCAAGGCCGAGGGCGTGCTCTTCTCCGTGCACCTCAAGGCCACGATGATGAAGGTCTCCGACCCGATCATCTTCGGCCACGTCGTGCGCGCCTTCTTCCCGCAGACCTTCGCGAAGTACGGCGAGGTCCTGGCCGGCGCCGGCCTCTCCCCGAACGACGGCCTCGGCACCATCTTCAAGGGCCTGGAGACCATCCCGCACGGCCTCGGCGACGAGATCAAGGCGTCCTTCGACGCCGAGCTCGCCGCGGGCCCGGCCCTTGCCATGGTCGACTCCGACAAGGGCATCACCAACCTGCACGTGCCGTCCGACGTCATCGTCGACGCCTCGATGCCGGCCATGATCCGCACCTCCGGCCACATGTGGGGCCCGGACGGCCAGGAGGCCGACACCCTCGCCGTCCTCCCGGACCACTCCTACTCCGGCGTCTACCAGGCCGTCATCGAGGACTGCCGCGCCCACGGCGCCTTCGACCCGGCCACCATGGGCTCCGTCCCGAACGTCGGCCTCATGGCGCAGAAGGCCGAGGAGTACGGCTCCCACGACAAGACCTTCGAGATCGCCGCGGCCGGTACCGTGCGCCTCGTCGACGCCGCCGGCAACACGGTCCTGGAGCAGGAGGTCGCCGAGGGCGACATCTTCCGCTCCTGCCAGACCAAGGACCTCCCGATCCAGGACTGGGTCAAGCTCGCCGTCACCCGCGCCCGCGCCACCGGCGCCCCGGCCGTCTTCTGGCTGGACGAGAACCGCGCCCACGACGCCCAGCTGATCGCCAAGGTCAACACGTACCTCGCGGAGCACGACACCGAGGGCCTGGAGATCAAGATCCTGTCCCCGGTCGAGGCCACCAAGTTCTCCCTGGAGCGCATCCGCCGCGGCGAGGACACCATCTCGGTCACCGGCAACGTCCTGCGCGACTACCTGACCGACCTCTTCCCGATCCTGGAGCTCGGCACCAGCGCCAAGATGCTCTCGATCGTCCCGCTGATGGCGGGCGGCGGCCTCTTCGAGACGGGCGCCGGCGGCTCCGCCCCGAAGCACGTCCAGCAGCTGGTCAAGGAGAACTACCTGCGCTGGGACTCGCTCGGCGAGTTCTTCGCGCTGGCCGCCTCCTTCGAGCACCTGGCCACCACCACGGGCAACGCCCGCGCCCAGGTCCTCGCCGACACGCTGGACCGCGCCACCGGCACCTTCCTCAACGAGGACAAGTCGCCGACCCGTCGCCTCGGCGGCATCGACAACCGCGGCAGCCACTTCTACCTGGCCCTCTACTGGGCCCAGGAGCTGGCGCGGCAGACCGAGGACGCGGAGCTCGCCAAGGCCTTCGCCCCGCTCGCCGAGGCGCTCGGCGCCAACGAGCAGAAGATCGTCGACGAGCTGAACTCCGTCCAGGGCTCCCCGGCCGACATCGGCGGCTACTACCAGCCCGACCCGGCCAAGGCCGCGGCCGTGATGCGCCCGTCCGCCACCTTCAACGAGGCCCTCGCGACCCTCGCCTGAAGCGTGAGCCGAGCCGCGGTGACGCTCAGATGACGCCGCGGTGACGCCCGACCGCCCCGGCCGGACAGCTTCCGGCCGGGGCGGTCGCGTCGGTGGCGCATCCGGCGTACCGGTGTGAATCTGGATGGATGAGTTGGGCATCATGGACGACCGCCGGTGTCTACACCGGGCGTGGCGGGGTGCTGACCGACGAGGTCGGTGTGCTCACGGGCGATCTGACCGTGCACACCACCTACATCGACGGCGAGGCACGCGTGGCCGTGCAGTACAGCGGCGCATCCGACTGGTTCACCATGTCGGGAAGTCCGGTCCCCTGCGGATCGGAGGAGGCGAGCCGGGACCTGCACGACCTGGTGGTCGCGGCCGTGCGGGCAGGGGGCCAGGCCACCGTCCCGACCATGCCGCACCTGTCGGGGTAGTGGCATAGCGGTCCCCGGCCGGAAGGCGGGACGGTAGAAAGTGTTGTCGTGACCGCTCCCGGCGGTCTCCTGACCGGCGGGCCGCACCGGCGGCCGGCCGAGTGGGAGACCAGGGGAGAGTCGGGACATGAACAGCGTCGAGGACCGCACCGCCATGCTCGTCGAGGCGGCGCGGGCGGGTGACGCACGGGCCGGTGACGAGCTCGTACGGGCGTTCCTGCCGCTCGTCTACAACATCGTCGGCCGCGCCCTGGACGGCCACGCCGACGTCGACGACATCGTCCAGGAGACGATGGTCCGCGCCCTCGACGGCCTGCCCGGCCTGCGCGACCCGGCCCGCTTCCGGGCCTGGCTGGTGGCCATCGCCATGAACCGGATACGGCACCGCTGGCGGGAACGCCAGCAGGCACCGCTGCCCGGCCTCGACCATGCCGAGGCCCTCGCCGACCCGGCCGGCGACTTCACCGGCCTCGCCATCCTCCGCCTCGGCCTCACCGGCCAGCGCCGCGAGGTCGCCGAGGCCACCCGATGGCTCGACGAGGACGACCGCGAGCTGCTCTCCCTGTGGTGGCTGGAGGCGGCCGGCGACATCGGCCGCGCCGAACTGGCCGCCGCCCTCGACCTCCCGCCCAGACACGCCGCCGTCCGCGTCCAGCGGATGAAGGAGCGCCTGGAGACCGGCCGCGCCGTGGTGCGCGCCCTCGCCGCCGTGCCGCCCTGCCCCGCACTCGCCGAGACCACCACGGCCTGGGACGGCCGGCCCTCCCCGCTCTGGCGCAAACGCCTCGCCCGCCACCTCGACGGCTGCCGCCGCTGCGCCCCCGCCCGCAGTGGCCTCGCTCCGGCCGAGGGTCTGCTCGTCGGCCTCGCCCTGGTGCCCCCGCTGGTGGCCTGGGCGGGTCGGGGCGCCCTGACCGATCTCACCGACCTCACGGTGAACGCGGCGCAGACGGTGGACACGGCGGACACGGGGGACGCGGCGGCGTACGAGGGGCCGCCGACGCCCGCGAGGACCGGGAGCGGTCCGCGGCGCGGGCTGCTCGTCGGGGCCGGAGTGATCGCACTGCTCGGCGCCGCGGTGCTCCTCGTGCCGGGGCTCGGGCCGGGGGAGCGCGGCGCGGGGCGGGCCGCGGCCGCACCGGACCCGGCCGTCACCACGCCGACCGCACCCGCGCCGAGCCGCACCCTGCCCGTGCCGGCACCCCGGCCGTCCACCACCGCGCCGCCCACGCCGAGTCCCAGCCGGACCCGGGCGCCCGAGCCCAGTCCCGAGGAGCGGGTGAACCGGCTGGTCAACCGGCATCGGGCGGCGGCAGGCTGCGGCCCGCTGCACATCGACCCCGAGCTGTCCGCGGTCGCCGCCGCGTACGGCCGGGAGATGGTCCGGCGCGGCTTCTACGGGCACCAAGGGCCCGGCGGTTCGGATCCGGGCGGCCGGATGACGGCCGGCGGCTACTCCTGGAGCGCCTGGGCCGAGAACCTGGCCCGCGGCCAGGCCGACCCCACGACGGTGGTGGCGGACTGGATGGCCGACCCGCCCCACCGGGCCAACCTGCTCGACTGCCGGTTCCGGGACACCGGCGTCGCCGCGGTGCCCGGCCCCGACGGCACGGTCTGGGTCCAGGACCTCGCCACGCCGCTGCGCTGACCGGCCGTACCACGGGCCGCCGGTCTGCGATCACCGGGAACCGACCGCCGGCCGCCGACCACCGACCACCGCGCGCCGGTCAGCGGGCGCCGGTCAGCGGCCGGTGGCGAAGTCCTGGACCCACCACGGGCCGTTGCCGGCCAGGTTGACCCCCACGCCGATGTCCTTGAACGCGCAGTTGAGGATGTTCTTGCGGTGCCCCTCGCTCTTCATCCAGTCGCCCACCGCCTGCGCCGGCGTGTGCGGACCGCGGTGAATGTTCTCGCCCCAGGAATCCCAGTCGTAGTGGGCGGCGGTGATCCGCTGGCCCGCGTTCCGCCCGTCCGGGCTCTCATGGGCGTAGTAGCCGCGCTCCGCCATGTCGTCCGCGTGCTCCTGGGCCGCCTCCCGCAGCTTGGGGTCGGCGCGCAGCGGCTCACAACCCGCCTTCTGCCGCTCGCGGTTGGCCAGGGTGACCACCTGGGAGACGTACTGCGCGGCGGTCCCGGCGGCCGCCGCTTCCGGCGCGGACACCCAGGCGACGACGGGCCGCACGACCGACACCTGCGGAGCCGAGGAGAGCGGCGGTGCCGGGGCCGCGCCCGCGTCCGCCGGGGACCCGAGCGTCATCACGTACACCCCGGTCGCCACGGTCATCGCCGCCGCCAGCGACCCGGCCGTCGCCACCGTCGTACGGAACGACGGGCGGCGCGGTCCTGGCCGCCGCCGGTGCCGGCCGCGCCCGGCCCGCCCGGCCCGCTTCCGTGGGAGGGACGTGTCGTCGGGTTCGTACGCGTCGTGCCGCATGAAGCTCCGTTCCCGGTATCGGATCCCGGTATCAGAGGGATCGGACTGATCGGAGTGATCAGACGGCGATATCACTTTCCTGCTCCGGCGGACCCGACACCGTTCGTCAACCGCAAGCGTCAACCCCGCGCCTCAAACTCGCACGTCATACCCGCGCGTCGAACTCGCACGTCATAGCCGCACGTCGGACCCGCACGTCAGGTCCGAACGTCGGACCCGCACGTCAGACCCGGGCGTCAGGCCTGCTCGTGCGGCACGACGGCGACCGGGCACGGCGCCAGGTGCAGGGCCGCGTGCGCCACCGAGCCGATCCGCTGCCCGAGCGCGCCGCGCCGCGCCCGCCGCCCCACGACGAGCAGCCGGGCGGACCCGGACTGCGAGAGCAGCACCTGCCCGGCGCTGCCCAGCTCCACGTGCTCGGTCACCGGTACGTCAGGGAACCGCTCCCGCCACGGCGTCAGAGCCTCGCGCAGCGCCTTCTCCTCGTACGGTACGAGCCCGCCGGCCTCGTCGGCGAGTGCCAGCGAACTCGGGCTGTACGCGATCAGCGGCGGCAGACTCCATGCCCGCACCGCCCGTACCGAGGCCCCGTGCGCCGCCGCCGTCTCGAAGGCGAAGCCGAGCACGGGCGCGCTGTCCTCGGGGCTGCCGTCCTGGCCGACCACGATCTCCCCGGGCGCTTCCCGCTCGGTGACCGTCTCGCCGTCGCGGGAGCGGACGGCGACCACCGGCACCGGGGAGGCGGCGATGATCTGCTGGCCGAGCGAGCCGAGCAGGAAGCCGGTGAGCGCGCCGTGGCCGCGGGAGCCGATCACGAGCAGCTCGGCCTCACCGACCGTGCCGAGCAGCGCGGCCACCGGCGTGTCGCCGATGACCTGGGCGGACAGCGGCAGCCCGGGGTGGCGCTCCGCGACGGCCGTCTCGGCTCCGCGCAGCACCTCGCGCGCCACCTGCTGCTGTGCGGTCGGGTCCTGGTCGAGGGGCAGGGCGAGAGGTTCCCAGCGCCAGGCGTGCACCAGACGCAACGGCAGACCCCGGTGCGCCGCCTCACGGGCGGCCCACTCCGCCGCGGCGAGACTCTCCGGGGAACCGTCCACTCCGGCGACGATCTCACGACTCATCAGGCTGCCTCCGTCGGTTCGCTGTCGGGCCCGCCGGCTGCGGACCCGTATGTCTCCAGTGTCTCCAGCTTGGGCTCATCGGCCGCGGCACGGGAGGTCCGGAGGTCCCGACGTGCCGAGCCGTCCGGCCCCCGTCCGCACGCGCGCGCCCGCCGGTTACGCCAACAGGGTGAGCCGGGCGTGGGTGCCGTGCAGGTAGTGGTCGCCGATGTCGCGCAGCCGGTGGTCCGGGGAGACGGGGGCCGTGAGCGCGCGGACGTTGCGCCAGAAGCGGTCGAAGCCCGGGCCCGTGGGCCCGCTGCCGTGCGGGTCGGCGCCGGTCGCCTGCCGGGGCGCCTGGTCGACGAGTTCCAGGACGCGGGTGGTGATGTCCATGGCCGCCCGGTTGGCGACCGTCTCGGCCGCCGCGACCAGGACGGCGATGTCGGCCCGCTCCTCGACGCCGAGCTCCCGCTCGGCGAGCAGCCCGTGTGCGAAGGCGTCGGTGGCCCGTTCCACCACCGCGGCGGCGGTGTGCGCGGCTGTGGCCAACTCCCCGTAGGCGAGCAGGAGGTACGGATCGTCCCCGGGTCCCGGCTCGACGGACCCGTCCGGTTGCCCGGCGGCGGGCACCGGTCCGGCCTGGGTGGCGCGGCTGATGTCCCGCGCCTCGGCGAGCGCCCCCTCGGCGACGCCGAGCCCGACGTGCACCAGGAGCAGCCGCAGGGCGAGCGGGGCGAGCGTGGAGTACGGCGCGACGGCGTGCTCGTCGTGAGGGAGCGCGCCGAGCACGTCGGCAGCCTCGACCGGCACCCGGTCGAAGGTGACGGTGCCGGCCCCGGCGAGGCGCTGGCCCACCCGTTCGGCGTACGGCTCCGTGAACACGGCCGGGTGCGCCGGGTCCACCAGGACGAGCAGCAGGTCCCCCGTCTCCGTACACCGCGCGCCGACGACGAGCCGGTCGGCGACCGTCACCCCGGAGGCGAACGAGCGCCGCCCGTCGAGGACGTAGGCGCCGCCGCCGGTTGGGATCAGGTCGAGCCCGCCCGGAACGGGTTCGACGGCCCCGGCGAGCAGCCAGCCCTCGTCGACGGTGCGGGCGAGGAGGTCCGGGGCGGCGGATCCTGCGGCGGAGCGGGAGCCGGAGCCGGGGGTGGGGCCCGGGCCGAGGAAGCGGGAGGTCCAGGACAGGACGCAATGGTGGGCGAGGAGTTCGCCTATCGAGCCGTCCGCCGCCGAGATCTCCCTGACCACCCCGCACGCGGTGTGCCACTCCGCGCCGCGCCCGCTGGGCCCCGGCGCGGTGAGCAGGGCCGGCAGGCCCGCCTCCTGGAGCCGGGCCACCTCGTCGAACGGCGCCTTGCCGGCCCGGTCGCGGGCGAGCGCGTCGACGGCGAGGTCGTCGGCCAGCTCGCGGGTGACACGGGGCCAGATGGCGTCGTCGCCGGGGCGGTCGAGCGGCGCGGAGGCGGTTCGTCGCATGGACTTCTTCGGCGTTCTCACGTCACCTCACCGGATCCCCTTGTATTCCCACTGGATTAGTAGGGATAGTGGCAGAGGGACGTCGTGACCCCCAAGACCCGTCCGCATCGCGGACATCGGAGTCTCGACCTGTGGGCGAGGCGCTCACGACCTGCGCGTTTCCGGGGACTTGGTGATGCGGGGTGGTGCGGTGGTTCGTGGGTGGTCAGAAGGCGGACCGGGGGCGGACCGGGGGCGGACCGGGGGTGGATCGTGGCTCAGGGCCAGGTCAGGGCCGGGGCAGGGAGGGGTCAGGGCCGGGGCAGGGCCGGGTCAGGGGTTGGTCCAGGCGTCCGGGGCCTCCGCGAGCGCGACGACCTCCGGCGGCAGCTCGGCCGCGGCGATCTCGGCCAGCGAGACGCCTTCGAGCACCTGGCGGACGTTCGCCCGCAGCGCGACCCACAGGGTCAGCAGCGACTCGGCCGGACCGGTGTACGACAGCTCCGGCGGCCGCACCCCGCGCACCGACACCAGCGGCCCCTCCACGCACCGGATCACATCGGCGACCGAGATCTCCGCGGCCGGCTTGGCCAGCCAGTAGCCACCGTTGCCGCCGCGCTGGCTCTGCACCAGACCGCCCTTGCGCATGTCGCCGAGAATGCCCTCGAGGAACTTGTGCGAGATCCCCTGGTGCTCGGCGATGGCCTCGGCCTTCACCGGCCCCGTGTCCTGGGCCGCGGCGAGCTGGAGCGCGGCGCGCACCGCGTAGTCGGCCCTGGCTGAAATGCGCATACGCGCATTATGCCTAGCCGACCCGTTCCGCACCCTTGACGAGTGCCGCGACCGCTCCCACACTCGGAGACGGGAATCCGAGCGAACAGGTAGGAAATCATGAGCGCCAGGCCCGCACCGGACACGGCAACCGCCGTCCGGCCGCCGCGCCCCCTGGCCCTGACCTCCCGCCGTCACATCGACCTGCTGCGGGTCTGCGCCCAGGCCTAGAGAGCCCCCGCGTCCTCGCCCCGTCCCCCCGCCGCTGCCCGGCACCCCCTTCCCGTACCTCTGCTGCCTCCCGGTGCGCGCCGCCGCCCTGCGACGTCGCGCGCCCGCGACCCAGCACCGAGCACCCTGGGAGAACCATGTCCGTCGTCCCCGTCATCACCGGCACCCCCGACTTCCGGGGCCGCATCGGCCGCGACATGCGCAGCGGCCACTACCCCGTGCCGCACCGCTACCGGCTCCATCTCGCCGCCGCCGACCCCGACTGTCTGGGCGTCGCCGTCACCCACGCGCTGCTCGGCCTCGACGAGGTGCTCCCCCTCACGGTGCTGCCCGCGCGCCCCGACACCGCCGACGGCGGTTACGCCGTGCTGCGGCCCCTGTACGAGGCCAGCGCGCACCTCTACGCCGGCCCCGCGGCCGCGCCCGTGCTCAGCGACGGCTGGACCGGGCGGATCGTCTCCACCCACGTGCCCGACATCCTGCGCGACCTCGCCCTGCGCTTCCGCGGCGAAGGCCGCCCCGAGCTGCTGCCCGAGGACCGGCAGGACGAGATCAGGGCGGTGGCAGACCTGTGCGAGCACAGCGTGCAGGCCGCGGCCCAGCGCGCCGGCGAACTCGGCCTCGACGACACGGCGGCCCACCGCGACCCGCTCACCGTGCTGTTCGCGGCGCTCGGCTCACTCGAACGGCGCCTCGCCCGCCACCCGTACGTCCTCGGCGACACCCCGACCGCCGCCGACGTCACCGTCTGGGTCACGCTCGTGCAGCTCGACACCGTGCACCGCTGGCACCTCGACGCCGCCGCCATGGAACGGGTCGCCGGACACACCGCCCTGTGGGCGTACGCGGGACGGCTCGCCGCCCGGCCCGAGTTCGGACGGCACCTCGACGTGGAGGGACTGCTCGCCCGTCACCGGACGCACTGCCGGGGACGGGAGGCGGCGGGGGCCGCGATGCGGATCGTGGACTGGGGCGCCGCGCGGGGCTGAGCGGGTTCGTGGCAGGGCCGGATGCGGAGTCCGACTCCTGGCGCGCGTCGTGGCGCGGCTCCCGACGCGGGCCCCGACGGGAGTCCGACGAGGGACCCATGGACGGGCCGCCGCCGCCATGCGGCCGGCCCGGCCGGTCAGCCGAAGCGGCGGCCGGCCATGGGTTCGGTGGCGTCGCCGCCGCCCGTGCGGGCGCCGCGCAGAAAGGCCTCCAGGGCCTCGACCGAGGTCTTGGACGGCTCCCAGCCCAGCTCGTGCCGCGCCCGGTCGGTGGCGAGCAGCGGCAGCCGCAGCACCGCGTCGAAGAGATCGGGCGAGGCGGGCAGCAGACGCATCCGCCAGGCCGCCGAAAGGGCGCCGCGGACCGCCGAGTTCGGCACCTTCACCGGTCGCGCGCCGAGCATCCCGGCGAGCACCTCCACGTCGACGACCGGCTCGGCCGCCAGGTTGAACGGGCCCCGCACGTCCCGCAGCAGCGCCCGCCGATAGGCGTCGGCGGCGTCGTCGGTGTGCAGGGCCTGGAAGCTCAGGCCGGACAGCTCCGGCACGAGCGGAACGAACTCCGGGCGGAACAGCTGCCCGGGGAACCACCGTCCGGCGAAGATCCGCCGCTGCTCGCTCGCCGACTCCTCCTTGAACAGGAAGCAGGGCCGCATCCGCACCACCCGCGTCTGCGGATGATCGCGTTCGAAGGTGTCCAGGACCCGCTCCAGATAGGCCTTCTCCCGGGTGTACGCGGCGCCCGGCCAGCCGTGCGTCGGCCACCCCTCCGACACCGGCGCGCCTCCTTCGGGGCCGGGCGAGTAGGCGCCGACCGAGGAGGCGCACACCAGGACCGGGACGCGCGCGGCGGCGACCGCGTCGAAGACCCGTACCGAGCCGAGCACATTGGCCCGCCACGTCTCCACCGGATCGTGCGTCGGCTGGAAGCGCCACGCCAGATGGACCACCGCGTCCGCGTCCGCCACGTACTGGGCGAGCCGCGGCGCGTCGCCCTCCCGTGACAGGTCGACCTCCGCCCACTCGGTCCGTTCCAGCGCCAGTTGGGGCCGGCGGCGGGCCAGGCCGAGGACGGACGCGACCCGCGGCTCCCGCTCCAGGGCCCGCATCAGACTCGTCCCGACGTTCCCGGTGGCGCCGGTGACCACCACGCGCAGTCGCTCGCTCGGGTTCATGTCTCGACCTTCCGCCATCGCGGGCGCCCGCGCATGCGGGGGAACCCGCCGGAGCGGTGCCGGTGACACATCGTGACGCCATCGGTCGCGCGCGTGAGCGGCTGACCCCACGATGGACGGGCCGGGGGACCAGTGGGCCGTACGGCCGCATCAGCGCACGGCCGCACGGCCGCACGGCCGCACGGCCGCGTGACCGCGTCACCGCACGACCGCGTGGCCGCGTCAGCGCACGACCGCGTGGCCGTACGGCCGTCTCAGAAGGACCGGAGGACCGGATGCTGCTCCCGGACAGAACCACGATCGACCGCCTGCTGCGCACCTTCCGAGCCCAGGAGCGGCTGGTCCTGACCACGCCCTACGACCTGGCCGCCCGACGGCGCTTCGAGGACACCGCGTACACGCTGTGCGTCCTGATGGGAGAACGCAGCGCACGCCAGGCGGTGCGCGCCGCCGAGCGCTACGTGGCGCAGACCGCGCCCGGCCTCGGCGTGTGCGGTTCGACGAGCGTGAGCGGGGTAAGCGCCGACTAGCTCGATCGGCCACGGGTGGGAGGTGCCGGCGATGGACGGATCGGGTTCACGGCTCTCGCCGCGCGAGCGGCGGATCCTCGACGAGATCGAACAAGACCTGGCCACGGACGCCTCCTTCGCCCGGGCCCTCGGCACCCGCCGGCTGCGGATCCGGTTCCGCCGCGTTCGGCTCCTGGGCCCCGCCGCGGTCGTATTCGGTGCGGCGGCGGTCGCCCTCTTCGCGGCGGCCGTCGCCACCGGTATCCCGGTGCTCATGGGGGGCTTCGCCGTCGTCTGGGTGCTCACCCTGGTGTGCCTGCTGCGGCTGCTGCTCCGCTGGTCGCGCCGTCATCTGACGGGTGACGAGCGCCCCCGTCCCGAGGAGATGGACCCCACCTGATCGGCACACCACCATGGGCCGGTCCGTCACGGGCGGGGGAAGCGGTGCCGTACGGCATCGATACAGGTGTCCCGGGAGGTCGGCCCGCCGAAACGGAGCCGGTCGTAGGGCGCGAAGCCAGGTTCCAGCACGTCCAGCTCGTCGACCAGGGCATGCAGCGCGGCCGACCACAGCGGGGACTCCGGCCGCGGCGAACGGACGGCGTCCGTGATCGCGGCCGTCAGTTCGTCCTTGCGCATGATGGTGTCCGGCGCGACCCGGTGCAGACACACGTACTGCCCGCTCCGATACGCCTCCCACTCGGCGGTGCCCACCACCGGATCCGCCCAGTGCGCCGTGAACCAGTCGCGCAGCCGCTCCGGACCGCCCGCCGCGTCGGCGAGCGCGAACAGATCGTGCGGGACCATCTGCGCGCCGTCCGAGCGCAGATACCCGGGCAGCGGCAGCAGCCCTGCCAGCATCTGCCGCCGCGTCTGCGCCGCGTCCCTGCCGAGTGCGGCGCACAGCGTCTCCAGGGGCGTGAACTGCGCGCTCACGTACGCGTCGTCCTCGGCCGTCATCGGATGCCCGCCGTTCACCTCGCGAAACCGCCGTGCGACCCGCGCCGCGTACGCCCCCTCCGTCGCCCTGTCCGTCGTGCAGTCCGTCGTCCGGTCCGTCGTCCTGTCCGTGCTCATCGCCCGTTCCTCCCGGCAGGCCGCCCCGGGCGGCTCCCGGGCGGCGTCCGGACGACGGTAGGCGCCCCGCGGTTCGGCCACCGCCGAACGGTGCGGGCCCGGTCCCCGTCCGTCAGTTGCCGCGGGCGCCGAAGCGACGCCACAGCCACAACGAGAGCGCCGCGCCGAGCGCCGAACCCACCAGGGCGAGCGGCAGCCCCGAGGCACCGCCGGACGGGGCGGCGACCTTGGCGGCGCCGTGGCCGCCGGCCGCCGCCGCGGCCTGTACGTCGGCACCGGTCCCAGGGCCCGCCTTCGCCTGGCCCTTCGCCTGGGCCCGGGCCCGGGCCTGCACCGACTCCGGCGAGGGCACCGTTCCGGGAGCCTTGAGCAGGCCCTTCGCGGGCTTCAGGGAGCCCACCGGCTGCACCCGGCCCCACGCGTCGAAGCCCCAGTCGAGCAGCTCCCGCGCCTCCTCGTACACGGAGAACCCGCCGCCCTGCGGGTTCATCACCGACACCACCAGGGTCCGCCCGCCGCGCCGGGCGGCGGCGACCAGGGTGTTGCCCGCGTTGCTCGTGTAGCCGTTCTTCACGCCGATGAGCCCGGGGTAGCGCGCCACCCCGTCCGCGCCCGTGAGCAGCCGGTTGGTGTTGGCGATGCCGTACGACGATCCGCCGGCCGGGAAGTCCGCGTACGCGGTCGAGCAGTAGCGGGTGAACTGCGGGTCCTGGAGCCCCGCCCGCCCGAACACCGCCAGGTCGTACGCGGAGGACACCTGACCCGGCGCGTCGTAGCCGTCCGGCGAGACCACCCGGGTGTCGCGGGCGCCGAGCGAACGGGCCTTCTCCTGCATCTGCTTCGTCATCGACTTCCAGCCGCCGTTCATGGCGGCGAGCACGTGCACGGCGTCGTTGCCCGAGCTGAGGAAGACCCCGTTCCACAGGTCCGACACCTTGTAGGTGAAGCCCTCCTTCACGCCCACCATGCTGCTGCCCTCGCCGATGCCCTCCAGCTCCTCGTCGCGGACGGTGTGGCGCTCGTCCGGCGCGTGGTGCGGCAGCGCCGTCAGCGCGAACAGCGTCTTCAGCGTGCTGGCAGGCGGCAGCGGCCGGTGCGCGCTGCGCGCCGCGAGCACCTCGCCCGTGCCCGCGTCGGCCACCAGCCAGGACAGCGCGGAGACGGACGGCAGCTCGGGGGCGCCACGCAGCGGCTGCACCTGCGTGCCGGAGCGGTCGAGCCGGGCGGGATCGACGAAGGAGCGCGCGGGCGGGGTGGGCTCCGCGACGGCGGCGGCCGAGGCCGCCGGGACCGGCAGGGCGAGCAGCAACGCCGCGGCACCGGCGGCGGCATGGCGGAGAGCTGGCATGACGATCATTCAGCCACCGTAGGAACGCCGCCCGCGGCCCGCAGATCGGACTGCGCCGACCGGCGTAGGAGACCGCCGCCGACGGGTCGGGGCGCGGGTCCCGACCGGTCCCGACCGGGCCGCCGATGGGTCGGCGCCGGGCCCCGATCCGGTCGCCGGCGGGTCGGCAGCGCCGACGGACCTTTGGGTTGCCATCGGTCACCATCGGGCACCAGCGGATCGCCGCCGTGTCGGTGTCGGGTCGCCGGCGCGGGGCGGCGGGCGCCGAAGCGGAGCCAGACGCCGCCGGCGCACGGGGGAGGCCGAGTGAGCCCGCCCTCCGCGTCGCAACGCCGGCCCCCGCCCCCCTGGTAGGCAACCGACCCGGGCCGCCCAGGCCTTCCGGGCGACAGGGCATCCTGGTGACGTGTCCTCACTCCCGTATCAGAGCAGGCCCGTTGCCCCGACGGGTGCCCCGCCGCCGTCGGAGCACATGATCGTCTGCGGCGACGACGTCCTCGCCCACCGGCTCTCGGCCGAACTCAACGAGATGTACGGGGAGCGGGTCACCCTGCTCGTCCCGCCGCCCGGCGAGCGGTCCGGGCGGGCCGACCGGACCGGGCGCCCCGCCCCGCGCCCAGGCCGGGCCATGGCGCTCTTCGGGCGGGTGACGGCCGCCGTCACCCGCACCACCGGCACCGGGACGGGTGGCGGGGCCGGTGGCGGGACGGGCGGCGGGGCCGGTGGCGGGGCCGGGGCCGTCGAGGACCGGCCGGCGGTCCGGGTCGTCGAGACCGCCGAGGTCGACGACGCCGTGCTGCTCGACGCGGGCGTCGAGCGGGCCGCAGCGCTGGCCCTCGTCCACGAGGACGACGAGCGCAACATCCGTACCGCGCTCACCGCGCGCCGGCTCAACCCGCGCCTCCGGCTGGTCATCCGGCTCTACAACCGCCGCCTCGGCCAGCACCTGGCCACCCTCCTCGACCAGGCCGCGGCCGTCGTCGAACCGGGCCTCGACCCCGGCAAGCTGGACGCCGCCACGACCGTGCTCTCCGACGCGGACACCGCCGCGCCCGCGCTCGCGGCCACCGCCGTCGCCGGCAGCAAGAAGGTCATCCAGGCGGGCGGTCTGCTGCTGCACGCCGTGGACCGCACCCCGCCCGCGCCGGGCGAGGTCGCCGACCCGGGCCTGTGCCCGCTCGCCCTGCTCTCCGCGACCGCCGGCGACCCGGCCGGCTGCGAGGGCTCCGAGCGCAGCGGCGACCAGCGGCCGCGGCTGCTGCCCGGCGACGCCGAGGTGGCCGCCGCGACCGGGCGGGGCGTCGTCGCGCTCGAGACGGTCCGGTACGAGGGCCCGGCGCAGACCCCCGGCTGGCTCAGTGCCTCCGCGCTGCCCGTCGGCTCGCTGTTCTCGCGGCGGCTGCGCTGGTCGCTCGCCGGGGTCGCGGCCGCCGTCGTCGCCCTCGCGCTGGCGTCCACGCTCACCACCGGCGACCATCCGCTGCACGCGGCCTATCTGATCCTGCTCGACATCTTCGCCATCGGCGATCCGGCCGTCGGCGAGCCGACCAGCCGTCAGGTGCTGCAGATCCTCGCCGGATTCGTCGGACTGCTCCTGCTGCCCGTGGTGATCGCCGCGCTCCTGGAGGCCTTCGGCACCTTCCGCAGCGCGACCACGCTGCGCCGCCCGCCGCGCGGACTCTCCGGGCACGTCGTGCTCCTCGGCCTCGGCAAGGTCGGCACCCGCGTCCTCGCCCGGCTGCGCCGCATGGACATCCCCGTGGTCTGCGTCGAGGCCGACCCGGAGGCGCGCGGGCTCGCGCTCGCCCGGCGGCTGCGGGTGCCGACCGTCATCGGCGACGTCACGGAGGAGGGGGTCCTGGAGGCGGCCCGCATCCACCGCGCCGGCGCCCTGCTCGCCCTCACCAGCGTCGACATCACGAACCTGGAGGCCGCGCTGCACGCCCGCTCGCTCAGCCCCGAGCTGCGGGTCGCACTGCGCCTCTACGACGACGACTTCGCCACCGCCGTCTACCGCACCCTGCGCACCGCCTACCCGCACGCCGTCACCCGCAGCCGCAGCGTTTCGCACCTGGCGGCGCCCGCCTTCGCCGGGTCGATGATCGGCCGCCAGATCCTCGGCGCGCTCCCGGTCGAACGCAGGGTGCTTCTCTTCGCCGCCCTCGACGTCGCCGACCATCCCCTCCTGAACGGCCGCACGGTCGCGGAGGCGTTCCGCCCGGGTGCCTGGCGCGTCATCGCCCGCGGCGACGCCGGCGTCCCGCACGACCGCTCCGGCTACGTCCCGGCCTGGGAGCTCCCGGCCGGCACGGTCCTCGGCGCCGGCGACCGCGTCGTCCTCGCCACCACCCGCCGCGGTCTCGCCGAACTCCACGGCCGTCACCCGAGGCGGGCGGGGGAGGACGAGCCCACCGAGCCGATGGGGGAGACGGTCGGCTGAACGGCGGCCTGCCGGGCCGCGGCGCGCCAGGCCGCGGTCCGCAGGGCGGCCGCCCGGTCTCGACGCAGCCCGTGCGACGGACCACCTCAGGGCGACGGACCGCCTCAGGGCGACGGACCCCCTCAGGGCGACGGACCGCCTCAAGGCGACGGACCACCTCAGGGTGACGGACTGCCTCACGGCGACAGACCGACTCAGTGCGATGGACCGCCTCAGGACGGTGGCCGCCGCCCGGCATGGCCCGTGCGATGGACCGCCGCACGGCGGTGACCGCCGCCCTCGCGATGACCCGTGCGAGTTTCAGGGCGGTGGCCGGCGCCCTCGGCGACCCGAGCTCGCGGCGACCCCCTCACCCGGCCCTCCCTCGTTCTGGTGCGGGGGAGGCCCGCAGGGCGGCGACCAGGCCGAGCAGTCGTGCCTCGTTCCCGGAGAGCCCCGCTTCTCGCAGCGCCGCGTCGGCCTCCGCCATCGGATGGGTGAGCATCGCCGCCGCGTACGGCTCGAGGCGCGGGTCGGAGAGCACGGCCTGGGTGGATTCGAGCAGTCGCAGATAGGCCTGGGCGGCGGCGCGCTCGCGGCCGGTGGCGGTCGTCATGTCGGGCTCCCTGTCGGTTCGTTCGAGACTGACGCCCTCCACCCTCTCGTACGGGTCTGACAATCAGGCCCCGGCGGCGTCCAGGTGCGCCGCGAGCCGCGCCAGGAACTCCCGCTGACCCGCCACCAGAAGCGGTTCGGCCGCCGGGAGTCCGTACCAGCCGACCCGGTCGACCTCCGGGAACTCGCGCTGCACGCCCGAACCGCGCGGCCACTCCATCGTGAAGCTCCCCGGCACCACCGCCGCCGGGTCGAGATCCGCCTCCACGGCCCAGACGGTGACGAGCTTTCCGTTGCGCTGCCGCACCTCGCCGAGCGCGATCCACTCCCCGTCAGGCGCCGGAAGCCCCAGTTCCTCCTCGAACTCCCGGCGCGCCGCGGCCTCGGGCGGCTCGCCGGGCTCGTACTCGCCTTTGGGGACCGACCAGGCCGCCTCGGACCGCGAGGCCCAGAACGGGCCGCCCATGTGGGCGATCAGGACCTCCGTGCCGCCGTCCGCCGTGCGGCGGAAGAGGAGGAGACCGGCGCTGCGCTTCTCGGGCATGGGGCCCAGTGTGGCGGACCCCGGTCCCGCGCGCCCCCGTCACTCACCGGTCACAGGCCGGACCGACCCGTCGGAAATCTTTGACGCGTCGGAGAATCCCGACGTATCGTGGTGGCATGCCCACCGACGTGTTCGGCGTGCTGGCCAATCCGGTGCGCCGCAAACTGCTCGAAACGCTGCGGGACGGCCCGCGCTCCACCGGCGAACTGGCCGGGCTCTTCGCGCTCGGCCGACCCGCCGTCTCCGAGCACCTGGCCGTGCTCAAGTCCGCCGGTCTGGTGCGGGAGGAGCCCCGCGGCCGACACCGCTACTACCACCTGAAGCCGGACCCGCTCGCCGAGGTGAGCGAGTGGCTGCATCCCTTCGAGCACTACTGGAAGCAGCGCCTGGACGCCCTGGCGGACCTGCTCGACGAGCAGCGGGACCAGCACCGGGAGCAGCGCCGGGAGCACGGGCGCGACGAGAACGAGGAGAACGAGACATGAGCGACCAGCCCGGGAACGACACCATCCGCCTCACCCGGTTCCTGCCCCACCCGCCGGCCGCCGTCTGGGCCGCGCTCACCGACCCCGAGCTGCACGCCCGCTGGTGGGCCGCCGGGGACGTCAAGCCGGTCGTCGGCCACCGCTTCACCCTCGACATGGGCAACTTCGGCAGCCAGCCCTGCGAGGTGACCGAGGCCGTTCCCGAGCGCCTCCTCGCGTACCGCTTCGCCGAGGGCTCCCTCGACACCACGATCACCTGGCGCCTCGAACCGGAGGGCAGGGGCACCCGCCTCTTCCTCACCCACGCCGGCTTCGACCTCGACTCGCCGCTCGGGCGCAAGGCGTTCGAGGGAATGGGCCACGGCTGGCCGCACGTCCTCGACCGCCTCGGCGCCCTCCTGGAGGAGACGGTCTCGTAGGGCAACGACGGCTGGCCGGGGCGGTCCTGCGCGCTCGGCGCCGCCGGCCCGCGCGGAGCGCCCCGGACGGGGCCCGGGCGAGGTCAGGGCTCTGGTGCCGAGTGGCAGGGCGGGCGTACCGTGAAGACATGATCGAGGCACGTTCGAGCCACCCCGGCAGCGCCGGGACGGGCGAAGTGGAACCGCGCGGGCGCGGACGACGCGGGATGCCGCCATGGCCGGCTCGAAGCGGACGGGACGCTGCCGTCCCGAAGCCGCCACGGCCGAAGGCAGGGAGGGCCGTGCTCCCGGTCGTGGCCCTCGCCGCCGCGTCGCTGGCACTGACGGCTTGTTCGTCCTCCTCCACCCCGAGCGCCCCCGCCCCGAATCCGTCGGCCCCTCCGACCGCGTCGGCCCCTTCGAACCCGCCGGCTTCCTCCGCGCCGAACGCGCCGTCCGGTGGTACGAGCTCCCCGTCGGCCCCGCAGCCCCCGCCCTCCTCGTCCGGGAGCACCACCCGGACGACCCACCCGAGCGGCGGCGCTCCCCAGGAGTGCAGGAGCAGCCAGCTCTCGGCCGCCCTGACGACCCCCGAACCCGCCGCGGGTTCGATCTACGCGACCCTGGTGTTCACCAACACCTCGACCGTCACGTGCACGATGACCGGCTACCCGGGTGTGTCCTATGTGGCGCAGAACGGGGTGCAGTCCGGCAACGCCGCCGTGCGCGAGCCGGGGACGGTCACCACCGTCACCCTCAAGCCCGGCGGACGGGCGAGCGCCAAGCTGCGCGACGCGAACGGCGTCAGCGGTTACGACCCGGCGCAGTGCAAGCTCTCTCCCGCCGAGGGCCTGCGGATCTACCCGCCGGATCAGAAGGCCGCGCTCTTCGTCCCGTGGAAGACGGACCACTGCGCGGGCCCGACGGTGCACTCGCTGACCATCGGACCGGTCGCGGCGAGCTGACCTCCGGCCGGGCCGACCCGGCTGTCAGCCGCCAAAAGCCGCCAAAAGCCGCTGACAGCCCCTAAAGCCCTTGCAGGGACACGGTCACCGGACCGCCCTGCGGGTCCACGTCCTCCACCCAGCCGGCCGCGTGCCGCAGCGAGCGGTGCGGGTCCAGCAGGGCGGGCAGCCGTCGTTCCTGCACCACCCGTTCGTCCTGGGTGATGGTCAGTACCGGCCGGACCAGGCGGGTTGCGGGACGAAGCAGCAGGACAGGATCGGCCGGCGCCGGTGCCAGAGCCGGCGCCGTTGCCGTGAGCCGGCCCGGCGACAGCCAGCGCAGCTCGCCCGCCGCGACCAGCGGCACACCCGGCGCGGGCCACGGCGCGCCCGCCAGATGTTCCAGGACCGACGCCGCCGCGGCGCGGCCCTCCGCCGCTGCCGCCGTGGCCGGTTCGACGCCCCGGAGCAGGTTGCCGGCCGCGAAGACGCCCGGCACCGGCGTACGGAAGGCGGAGTCGACGGACGGGCCCCGGGTGGCCCGGTCCAGGGAGACGCCGCCCGACCGGGCCAGTTCGTGGTCCGGCAGCCAGTCGCCCGTGAACACCACCGTGTCGCAGCGCAGCAGCCCGGTACGGCCGTCGGCGCCGCGTACCCGGACGCCCGTCAGCCGCCCGCGGCCCACGAGTTCGGTCACCGTCGTCCCCCGCAGGACGGGTGTGCCCGGGACCCGCGGTCCCCGGGGCCTGTCCGCGACGACGGCCGCCACCGTGACCCCGGCCCGCTGCAGGGTGCGGACCGCGTGCCGGGCCACCGGGTCGGAGCCGACGACGACCGCGCGGCTCCCGACGCGCTCGCCGCGCAGCCCGAACAGCTCGACGGACTGCTGGAGTTCACCCGTGCTCAGCACCCCGGCGGGCCGGGAGCCCGGCACCAGGCGCGCGCTGCGCGGCCGCTCCCGCGCGCCCGTGGCGAGGAGCACCGCCCGGGCCGTGATCCGCTCCGGGCCGGTGGGCGCCGTGACCTCGAGCGTGAGGGGGCCCGCCCAGCCGGTCGCGCTCGCCCCGGTCCGTACGACGGCCCCGGCCCGAACCGCCGCCCGCACCGTCCGGCGGGCATAGACCGGGCCCGGCCACGCGCCGAAGCCGGGACGCGCGCAGTGCCGGGGAACCCCGCCGGGCGCCGCCTCCCGCTCCAGGACCTCCACCCGGCCCGCGCCCGCCGCCGCGAGCCGGGCCGCCGCGGCGAGCCCCGCCGGGCCCGCGCCCACGATCACCACGTCCACCGTTCGGTTCACCGCACGCCCTCCTCGAACAGCGCCCGTACCGCCGCCCCGCAGGAGAAGCCCTGGCACCGGCCCGCCCGGGCCCGGGTGCGGCGCCGCAGTCCGTCCAGGGACGCGGGCGGCACGGTGGAGGCCAGGGCGTCGCGGATCTCGCCGCGGGTCACCCGCTCGCAGTGGCAGACGATCGTGCCGTACGCGGGGTCGCGGGCGATCAGCCCGGCGTCCCGGTACGGCCGGGGGAACGCCTCGCCGAGGTTCGGCATCCGTACGTGCGCGAGCGGCCGTTCGGCGCCGAGTTCCAGGCCCGCGCCGGCGAGCAGCTCCACCGTGTGCCGGCCGAGGGCCATCGAGGCCGTCAGGCCGGTGGAGCGGATGCCGCCGACCGTCACGTACCGCAGCTCGGGGTGGGCGGCGATCCGGTAGTCCTCGGCGCCGGTGGCGGCGCGCAGGCCCGCGTAGACGGCGGTGACCTCCTCGTCGAGCAGCGCGGGCAGGATCCGGCCGCCCTGCGCGCGCAGCGAGGCGAGCCCCTCGGCGGTCGAGCCGGTCGCCGTCCTGTCGTCCAGGTCCTCCGCGGTCGGGCCGAGCAGCACGTTGCCGTACACGGTCGGCGCGATCAGCACGCCCTTGCCGAGCGCGCCCGGCACCGGCAGCAGGATGTGCCGGACCAGGCCGCGCGCGAACTTGTCGAAGACCACGAGCTGTCCGCGCCGCGGGGTGACCGTGAAGTCGTAGCGTCCCATCAGGGCGTCGAAGGCGTCCGCGTACAGCCCGCAGGCGTTGACCAGGAAACGGGTGCGCAGCACCCCGCGCCGGGTGACCAGCCGGTGCGGCGTCCCGGCTCCTCCCGGTCCTCCCGGTCCTCCCGGGTGGACCTTCTCCACCGGGCACTCCAGGTGCAGGTCGACGCCGGAGCGCACGGCCTGCGTGGCGTACGCGAGCGGGGTCGTCCACGGGCAGACGACCGCCTCGCCCGGCACGTCGAGCGCGCCGAGCCCACCCGGCCCCAAGTGTGGCTCGCGCGCGTACAGTTCGTCGGCGGTCAGCGGCCGGGTGCCGTGGTGCCCGTTGCGGACGGCCTTGTCGGCGAGGCGGGGCAGCGCGGCGAGCTGCTCCTCGTCCCAGGCGACGAGCAGCGCGCCGACGGGCTCGACGGGGATGCCGGTCTCCTCCGCGTACGCGGCGAGCAGCCCGGCGCCCTCGCGGACGAGGCGGGCCTCCAGGGAGCCGGGCACGGCGTCGAAACCGGTGTGCAGGATCGCGGTGTTGGCCTTCGAGCTGCCCTCGCCGATGTCCCCGCTCGCCTCCACGAGCGCGACCCGCAGCGAGTGGCGGGCCAGCTCACGGGCGATGGCGCAGCCCACCACGCCCGCGCCGACGACGGTGACGTCGTACGCGGCTGCGGGCGCCGAACTGTCCGGCAGCACCCCGCGCCGGGTGACGGTCATGCCGCGGGCCCTTCGGCGTGGTCGGCGTCTCCGTCGGCGTGGCCGGCGTCTCCTTCGGCGCCGGCGAGCAGCGCCGCCACGGCCGTGCGGAACCGGCCCAGGCGGTCCGCGGCCTCGTCGGCGGTGATCCGCGGCTCGTAGACCGCCGAGGGCTTCCACTCCGGGACGGCCTCGTGGACGGGGAGGCCGGGGGAGTGGCCGAGGCGGGCGACGGCCGCGACGCCGAGGGCGGTCGCGTCGGGAAGGGCGGAGACCTCGACGGGCCGCTGGAGGAGGTCGGCCTGGGTCTGCATGAGCAGGGCCGAGCGGGTGAGGCCGCCGTCGACGCGCAGGGTGGTGAGCGGGGTGCCGAGGTCGCCGCCCGCGGCCGTGGCCAGCTCCGTGACCTGGGCGGCGATGCCCTCGCAGAGGGCGCGGACCAGATGGCCGGGCCGGGTGTCCAGGCCGAGGCCGGTGAGCGAGCCGCGGACGTCGCCGCGCCACCAGGGGGCGGCGAGACCGGCGAGGGCCGGGACGAAGGTGACGCCGCCGGAGTCGGGGACGGCGCCGCCGACCGGGTCGAGGTCCCGGGCGCCGCCGATCACCCCGAGGTCGGTGAGCCAGCGGACGGCGGAGGCGGCCGTGTAGACCTGTCCGTCCAGGCAGTAGCTGGTGCGCCCGGCGAGCCGCCAGGCGACGCAGGCGACCAGGCCGGAGTCGCCGCGGCGCGGCGCGGGCCCGGTCTGGGCGAGCAGGAACGCCCCGGTGCCGTAAGTGCACTTGGCGGTGCCGGGCGCGGTCACGTCCTGGGCGAGCAGGGCGGCCTGCTGGTCGACGAGGAGCCCGGTGAGGGGGAGCGGCGGGCCGAAGGCGGTGGTGGTGCCGACGGGCGTGTCGCAGTCGACGACGCGCGGCAGCCGCTCCGCGCCGAGTCCGTAGACGTCGAGCGCGGTGTCGGACCAGGCGACAGTGTCCAGGTCGAGCAGTCCGGTGCGGCCGGCCGTGGCCGCGTCGGTGACGAAGGCGCCCGTGAGCCGGTGCACCAGCCATGCGTCGCTCGTCGTGACCACGCCGGCGCCGGTGAGGCTGCGGCGGATCCAGGCCATCTTCGGAGCGGCGAAGTACGGATCGAGGGGCAGGCCGGTGATCCGTGTCAACTCTGCTGCGTGAGCGGTGAGTTCATCGCAGATCGAGGCCGCCCGGCGGTCCTGCCAGACCAGCGCGTCGCCGAGCGGTTCGCCGGTCGCGGGGTCCCAGGCGAGCACCGTCTCGCCCTGGTTGGCCAGGCCCACGGCGACGGCGGGCTCCCCGGCCGCGGCGAGAGCCTCACGTCCGGCCGCGACCACGGAGTCGTACAGCTCACGGGGGTCGACCTCGACGAGCCCGCCGGGCAGGGCCCGGGGGTGCACCGGGGCGAAACCGGTGCCGAGGACACCGCGTTCGGGGCAGACGACGAGGGCTTTGGTGCCCGACGTGCCCTGGTCGACGGCGAGTACCGGGCCCGTCATGCGTGCGACTCCCTGTCGTCGATCTGTCATCGTCGTGCCCCCGGGGGACCGCCCGGGTTCCTTGATCGTGGAATCGGTCAGCCTGATGCAGCCGGGACGCTCCGTCAAGACTTCCGGTGCGAGGCCGTCAGGTTCGCCCGATTCGCTGACTTCAAGTCAAATTCGGTCGCTGGCTGATTAGTTACGGTCACGGAGAAAAGTGGATCGGTCACGTCCGGCAACCTCTATAGTGATCGCCGTTCAACGGCCGGGACGGACACGCCCTCCTTCCCAAGGGGACTGACCACCCCCTTCACCGACCCCGACCCCACGAGGAACCATGTCGCCCACCTTCCGCCGCGCCGCCTGATGGCGGCGCAAGGCTTCCGGCCCGTCTATCACCCGGCGGGTCACGACCACGCCCTGCGCGGCGCCGTCCAGGACCTGCGGACGGGCCGCTGGGTGGCCATGGCCCGATTACTCGACGAGACCTCCGGCTGGTCCGGCTGGACCCGCCGCACCCAGGTGCTCGCCGCCGTCGCGGCCGGCACCGACGTCGTCGAGACCTGGCGCGCCGAACAGCCCGACTCCGCCGCCGCCACCGTGATGCACTCCCGCGTCGTCGTCGAGCGGGCCGTACGCGCCCACCGCACCGCCCACCCCCGCACCCGCGAGCTGTGGCAGGAGGCGTGGACCGCCTGCCTGGCCGCCGCCGAACGCGCCCCCGCCGACCCGGTGCCCTGGGTCGGCCGCCTCGCCCTCTCCGTACTCGACGTACAGCAGCGCATGGAGGAACACCGCCTCGCCCCGCCCGCCCCGATGCTGCCGCCCGGCCCCTGGGGGCTGCTCGCCGAGGCCGAGAAGCGCGACCCGTACAACCGCGAGGCGCACCACCGGATGCTGCAGTTCGTGTACGCGCGCCGCTCCGGACCGCTCTCCGAGGCCGTCAACTACGCCCAGTGGGCCGCGTCGATGGCCCCCGTGGGCTCCGCCCTGCACGCCCTGCCGCTCTACGTCCGGGTCGAGCGCTACCGCCGCGAACGCGGCCACGAACGCGCCCTGGACCTGCACTGGGTGACCGAGGACGCGGTCCGGGACACCCGCCGGGCCATGGACACCTGGTTCCTCTTCTGCGCCACCGAGGAAGCCAGCCTGCTCGACCTCAACCACCTGGCGCACGCGCTCTACGGCGCGCTGCGGTTCCCCGACGCGGCCCGCGTGTTCGAGTCGCTCGGCCCGTTCTGGACCCCGCAGCCCTGGTCGTACCGCACCGACCGGCCCGACGAGCGCGGGCCCGCCGAGGAGGTCTTCCTGCGCGCCCGGGCCCGTTGCCTGGGCGCCTCCGAAGGCCGCACCGGCCCCTGACGCCCCCCACCCCCGTTCTCCCCCGTCCCCCGACCCCCCTCTTCTCCCGGAGGAACGCATGTCCCGCCCCGCTCCCACCGACGCGATACGCAAGCCGCCACCGGCCCACCGGGACGAGGAGGCCCGGCTCAGAGAGCTCGGCTACCAGCCCGTCCTGGCCCGCCGGATGGGCGGCTTCGGCAACTTCGCCATCAGCTTCTCGGTCATCTCCGTGCTCTCCGGCTGCATGACCCTCTACGGCTTCGGCCTGGGCACCGGCGGCCCCGCCGTGATGCTGTGGGGCTGGGCGGGCGTCGGCCTGTTCGTGCTCTGCGTCGGCCTCGCGCTCGCCGAGGTCACCAGTGCCTACCCGACCTCCGGCGCGCTCTACTACATGGCCGACCGGCTCGGCGGCCGCCGCTGGGGCTGGTACACCGGCTGGCTGAATCTGCTCGGTCTGCTCGGCGCCATCGCGGGCATCGACTACGGCGCCGCGCTCTTCACCGGTGCCTTCCTCAACCTCCAGTGGGGCATCGTCCCCACCCCCGAGTCCACCTTCGTCACCTTCCTGGTGATCCTCCTCGTGCACGCCGTGCTCAACCTCTACGGCGTCCGGCTGGTCAGCGTCCTCAACTCGATCAGCGTGTGGTGGCACCTCGGCGGCGTCGCCCTGATCGTCGGCGCGCTCGCGCTCGTCCCCGACCACCACCAGTCCGCGACCTTCGTCTTCACGAAGTTCGTCGACGACACCGGCTGGGCCAACCCGCTCTACGTGGCCGCGATCGGCCTGCTCCTCGCCCAGTACACCTTCTCCGGCTACGACGCCTCCGCCCACCTCTCGGAGGAGACCGCCAACGCCTCCGTGGCCGCCGCGAAGGGCATCGTCCGCTCCATCTGGGCCTCCTGGATCGCCGGCTTCGCGCTGCTCGCCGGACTCACCTTCGCCATCAAGGACTACGCGGCCACCCAGAACACCCCGACCGGCGTGCCGCCCGCCCAGATCTTCCTCGACGCGCTCGGCGAGGGCGGTGCCAAGGCCCTGCTGCTCGTGGTGATCGTCGCCCAGCTCTTCTGCGGCAACGCCGAGGTCGCCGCCGCCAGCCGCATGGTCTTCGCGTTCAGCCGCGACAACGCCCTGCCGGGCTCCGCGATCTGGCGCCGCGTCAGCAGCAGGACCCACACGCCGGTGCCGGCCGTCTGGCTCTCGGTGGTCGTCGCGGCGCTGCTCGCCGTGCCCTCGCTCTACTCGGCCACGGCGTACGGTGCCGTCACCGCGATCAACGTCATCGGCATCACCCCGGCCTACGCCATCCCGATCCTGCTGCGGCTGCGCGCCGGCAAGGACTTCGTCCCCGGGCCGTGGAACCTGGGCCGCTGGAGCCGCCCGATCGGCTGGATCGCGGTGATCTGGGTCGCCTTCGTCAGCGTCCTGTTCTGCCTGCCCCAGCGCTCGCCGGTCACCGTCGACACCATGAACTACGCGGTGATCGCCCTGGCGGTGGTCCTCGTCCTGGCCAGCGTCTGGTGGTACGTCGCCCGCCGCTCGTACGGCACGCCGCAGTCGTACGGCACGGCGCGCGAGGAGGCGGAGATCGCCGAGGGGATCGTCTGACGGCCTTACGGGCGCGGGGCGGGCGCGGGGCGGGCGCGGGGCCGGATGCCCGTCCGGGCACGGGGCGGGGCGCTGGGCCCTCTGCCGGGGGCAGGGCGCTGGGCCC